>JAKAGH010000372.1 GCA_021817645.1 Deltaproteobacteria bacterium | reverse complement strand
CGGCCCAGGCGACCACCCTGGGGAGCTTAAGGGTGGGGGGCCAGGTCAATCTGGAGACGGACATCATCGGCAAATATGTGGAAAAACTGCTGGGCCTAAAGTCCCCGGAAGCGCCGGGGGTGACCGCGGAGTTCCTGGCCCGGCACGGATTTTTTTAAAGAGCAACTCTATTGAAGGTGGTAAAGAGTAATGGCTGTAGCAACGATTGAAGAAGCAATCAACGATATCCGCCAGGGAAAAATGATCATCCTGGTGGACGACGAAGACCGGGAAAACGAAGGCGACCTGACCATGGCCGCGGAGCTGGTGACGCCCGAGGCCATCAATTTTATGGCCCGCTTCGGCCGGGGGCTGGTCTGCCTGGCCATGGCTCCGGATATGTGCGAGCGGTTGCAGTTGCCCCAGATGGTCCGGGACAACCAGTCGGGCTTCAAGACTGCGTTCTGCATCTCCATCGAAGCCCGGCGCGGCGTGACCACCGGGATTTCCGCGGCGGACCGGGCCACCACCATTCTCACCGCGGTGGCCGCATGCGCCCAGCCCGAAGACCTGGTGAGCCCGGGGCACGTCTTTCCTATCCGGGCTCGTAAAGGCGGGGTCCTGGTGCGTACCGGCCAGACCGAGGGATCCACGGACCTGACCAGGCTGGCCGGCATGAAAGGCGCGGCGGTGATCTGCGAGGTTATGAAAGATGACGGCACCATGGCCCGGATGCCCGATCTGGAGCAATTTGCCGCGGAGCATAATCTCAAAATCGCCACCATCGCCGATCTGGTGGAATACCGGCTGCGGCATGAGTCATTCGTGCATCGGCGCGCCACCGTGAAGCTGCCCACATATTTCGGGGAATTCACCGCGGTGGCCTATGACAATGATGTGGACGACAACCAGCACGTGGCCCTGGTGAAGGGGGAGATCGTCCCGGAGGAGCCGGTGTTGGTGCGGGTCCACTCCGAATGCGTCACCGGCGATGTCTTCCACTCCCTGCGGTGCGACTGCGGTGACCAGTTGGAAGCGGCCATGAGCAGAGTGGAAGAGGAAGGCCGGGGGGTAATCCTTTATATGCACCAGGAAGGCCGGGGCATCGGCCTGGTGAACAAGCTCCGGGCCTATGAACTCCAGGACCAGGGTGCAGACACCGTGGAAGCCAACGAGGCCCTGGGCTTCAAAGCCGATCTCCGGGACTACGGCATCGGCGCCCAGATTTTACGGGATCTGGGGGTCCGGAAGCTCCGCCTCATGACCAACAATCCCAAAAAGATCATCGGCCTGGAAGGCTATGGCCTGAAGATGGTGGAACGGGTGCCTTTGGAGATTCCCCCCAACCGGGTGAACCGCAATTACCTGAAGACCAAGTGTCAGAAGATGGGACACATGTTGAAGCTGGTGGAATAGTTGGCACGCAAAGCCGCAAAGGGCGCCAAGGTATTCGCGTCTTTGCGACTCGGCGTCTTTGCGTGAACAAAAAGATCGGGGGAAGAATGCGAACCATAGAAGGCAAGCTCATTGGCGAGGGCATGAAGTTCGCCCTGGTGGTAAGTCGCTTCAATTCTTTCATTACGGAACGGCTATTGGAGGGGGCGTTGGATTGCCTCCGCCGCAAGGGCGCAGCCGAAGAGGCCCTGACCCTGGTGCGGGTGCCCGGGGCTTGGGAGATCCCCCTGGTGGCCAAACGCCTGGCGCAGTCCGGGGCCCATGACGCCGTGGTTTGCCTGGGTGCGGTGATCCGGGGTTCCACGCCCCATTTTGATTACGTGGCTGCGGAAGTAAGCAAAGGCATCGCCCAGGTTTCCCTGGAGTCCGGGGTGCCCATCGCTTTCGGCATCCTCACCACCGATAGCCTGGAGCAGGCCATTGAACGGGCCGGGAGCAAGGCCGGCAACAAAGGGTTTGCCGCCGCGGAAGCCGCGATTGAGATGGTTAATATTTTAAAAGACTTGGGACAGCAATAGTCCGCTTTTCCCAGGCTGGGCCTGACGAAGCTCTTAAGTTATGATTAATCTTACAAAAAAGTTGAAGGCCTAAAATTTGTGGCCTCTCTTTCCCGTAGCCGCTGCCGGGAATTGGCCCTGCAATTTCTTTATCAGGCCGATTTTTACGGACAGCGCCGCGCTGCCGAGGTAACTGCTTTCTGGCAGCATTTCCGGAAAGGCGCCAAGGCTCCCACCTACCTGCTGGAGCTGGTGGAGGGGGTGGCGGCTCATCTGGAGGAATTGGACGCCCTGATTGCGCGCCATTCGGAGCATTGGCGCCTGGAGCGCATGGCCGCGGTGGATCGCAACCTGCTGCGGCTGGCCGCTTACGAACTTCTCTACCAGCCGCAGATTCCGCCCAAAGTGGTGATCAACGAAGCCGTGGAAATGGCCAAGACTTACGGCACCGAGGGCTCCGGCGCTTTTGTCAACGGCATCCTGGATCAGATCCGCATGGCTGCGGGCCGGGAGGTCTGATTTGCTCCGGGAAGGGTTGCATCTATCGTCAAGAATACTTAATGATATAGATGACGGATGTGCAGCAGCTTCCGGCTTCTCTTAAAAAATCTTGAAAAATAGAACCACCCTTGTTTTTAACTTTGAACTTTGAACCTGGAACTTTTTCAAGGCAGAGGAGAAAATGAGATGGCCCGAAAATTTTTGGCAGTGGCGATGATCTTGATCTTCGGAGTGGCCCTGGCCGGTTGCCAGACCGAGAGTGGCTATTATGACCCGGGCCGTTCCGCCGGGGCCGGAGCTTTGGGTGGCGCGGCCACCGGCGCGGCCCTTGGCGCCATTATCGGCGCGGCTACCGGCGCTCCAGCCACCGGCGCCTGGGTAGGCGCGGCCGCGGGGGGCTTGCTTGGAGGCGTGGGAGGCTATCTCTATGCCGAGCACCGCAACAGCGAGATACGCTCCGCCCAGATGGCGGCCCAAAGTTATAATTACAGTCCGGCCCAGGGAGCGCTGGTGGATATCAACCGGGTCTATGTGAACCCGACGCAGGCGCAAGCCGGCCAGCAGGTGACCCTGGGCATGGATTACACCATTCTCACGCCCAATAATGTCCCGGTGACCAGCAACCTGTACCGGGAGATTCGCCTGGGAAACACCATGCTGGGGCAGCCTTACCAGACCCAGGCCACCAACGCTAACGGCACCTTTACGGACCA
>JAKAGH010000371.1 GCA_021817645.1 Deltaproteobacteria bacterium | reverse complement strand
GCAATACCACCCCGATCACCACCCGGATGATCCGGAGGCCGCAGCCCAATTCCGCCTCCTGGCAGAAGCTTACGACGCCCTGCGGCAAGCCAAATCCAGACCTCGCCGGGCCGCGGCCCAGACCTACGTACGGCCCCGTTTCCGGAACAAACAGCAGATTTTTGAGGAAGTTTTCGGGATCGACCGCGGCGGCGCGTTTTTGCAGCAATCTCCCGGCGCGGATTTCCGTTATGATCTGCAAGTCCCGTTTCTGGCGGCTATCCGCGGCCTGGAAACCGAGATTGAGGTGCCCCGGGACCTGAGTTGCCGCCATTGCCGCGCCACCGGCCTGGACCCCGGCGGCAGCCACCAGGATTGCCCTGATTGCCAGGGACGGGGCCGCAAAGGCGGGCCCGGCCTGCTCAGGTTCGGCCCTCTCTGCCCGCGCTGCCAGGGGCACGGCAAAACCTCGGCCCACGCCTGCCCCCATTGCGGCGGCGAAGGCCACTTGTGGGAGGTACGCCATTACCATCTGCGGATTCCCCCCGGCATCGAAGACGGCGCCCGGTTGCGCATCGCCGGGGAAGGCGGCCCGGGCTTCCGCAATGGGCCTCCGGGCAATCTGGAAGTGATCATCCACATTGAGCCCCACTTGTTCTTCAACCGGGTGGGCAATGATATTCATTGCCGGCTGCAAGTCTCTTTTGCCCAGGCAGCCCTGGGCGGGATGGTGCAGGTGCCCACCGTGGACGGCTGCCGCAACCTGGACCTGCCACGAGGCACCCAGAGCGGGAAAGTCTTCCGCTTTGCGGGCGGCGGGGCCCCCGGTGGACCCCATCACCCCCCGGGAGATCAAATAGTGGAAGTGGTGGTTACCACCCCCGCCAATCTGAGTCCGGGCCAGAAGGCGATCTTGGAAGAATTCGCCAGCCTGGAACGGGAGCAATTAACTGGGGCTTGATATGAGCGAATTCACCCACCTGGACGAGCAAGGCCAGCTGCGCATGGTAGATGTGGGCAACAAGCCCGACACCGAGCGCCAGGCCCTGGCCAGTTGCCGCGTCCTCGTGGGCCCCAAGGTTTTTCCCCTGTTGCTCTCCGGCAGTCTGCCCAAAGGCGATGTCTGGGCCGCGTCCCGGATCGCCGGCATCATGGCGGCCAAGAACACGGCCCAGCTTATTCCTCTGTGCCATACCCTTCCCTTAACGGGCATCAGCATTGATTTCGTCCCTGACCCGGAACACCAGGCGGTGACCGTGCAGGCCCGGGTGCGCACTTACGCCCGCACCGGGGTGGAGATGGAGGCCCTGACGGCCGCGGCGGTGGCGGCCCTGACTATTTATGACATGTGCAAGGCCGTGGACCGGGGCCTGGTCATCCAGGACTTGCAACTGGAGGAAAAGAGCGGCGGCGCCAGCGGAATTTATCGACGCTTGCAGACCCCGGAAAATTTGGTAGAATGTGACAAGGTTGGAGTCAAGTAAATGGAACCGGACCGAATTGAATTCTTCCGCCAGCTTTTACATCAGCGCTTGGCAGACCTGCTGGGTGAAGCCGACAAGACCCGGACGGACATGACCGGTGCGGCCTCCCCCTTCCCCGATCCCACCGATAGAGCCTCCCTGGAAACCGACCGCAATTTCACCCTGCGCATCCGGGACCGGGAGCGCAAACTGATCACCAAAATCCGGGAAGCCATGGAGCGCATTGAGACCGGCACCTACGGCTACTGCGAAATTTGCGGCGGTGAGATCAGCGAAAAGCGCCTCATCGCCCGGCCCGTCACCACCATGTGCATCGCCTGCAAATCCCGGCAGGAGGCCCTGGAGCGGTCCAAGGGACAGTAAATACAGTTTTAAGTTTTTAGTTTTTAGTTTTTAGTTTTTAGTTTTTAGTTTTCGTTTTAAAAATAATTTAAACAGTCTGTCTCATTCACAGCAAAAGTCTGGATAACCCCCTTCCCTTCTTTCTATGACCCATCCCCTGGACCTGAAAGAATTCACCCTGGAGGAATTGGAGCAACTCATGGCCACCTGTGGGCAGTCCAGCTTTCGGGCGCGCCAGGTGTTGAAGTGGCTCTATAAAGGGGTGACGGATTTCCAGGAGATGACGGATATCGCCCGGCCCTTCCGGGAGGAACTGGCCCGGCATGCCCACATCAGCCACCTGCAGATTGTCGGCCAGCAACATGCCGCCGACGGCACCCGCAAACTGCTCCTGTCCCTGGCCGACGGCCAGCGCATCGAAGCGGTGCTCATCCCCGAAGAACGCCACGCCACCTTGTGCGTTTCCAGCCAGGTGGGTTGCGCCCAGGGGTGCCGCTTCTGCCTCACCGCGCAGCGGGGATACGTCCGCAACCTCACGGCCGGGGAGATCGTCAACCAGATCCTGGCCGCCCGGACCTTGCTGCCCCCGGGCCTGCCCCTCACCAACCTGGTTTTCATGGGCATGGGAGAGCCCCTGGCCAATTTTCCGGCCGTGGCCCGGGCCCTAAAACTCATTACCTCACCTTGGGGCCTCAACTTTTCCCCCCGGCACATCACCGTGTCCACCGTGGGCCTGGCCCCCCTCATCCCCCGCCTGGCCCAAGAGGCCAAGTTCAACCTCACCATCTCCCTGAACGCCCCGGAGGACGCGCTGCGCAGCCAGATCATGCCGGTCAACCGCCGCTATCCCCTGGAGACGCTACTCCAGGCCTGCCGGGATTTCCCCCTGCCCCGGCACCGGCGCATCACCTTTGCCTATGTGCTCCTGAAAGATTTCAACGACGCGCCGGGCCAGGCCCGACAGTTCGCTAAACTGCTTAAGGGGCTGCGGGTGAAGATCAACCTCATCCCTTTCAACCCCCACGCCCGCCTGCCCTTCGCCCCGCCGCCGCGGGAGCGGATCTTGGAATTTCAGGAAATCCTCCGGGCGCAGAACTTTGCAGTATTCATCAGGGAGAGCCGGGGCCAGGAGATCGCCGCGGCCTGCGGGCACCTGGTGGGCGGGGAGGAGCAGGGAGAAAGTGATCAGTGATCAGGGGGCAGTATCGAATACCTATCCAATGTCTATTATTTTGGTTGAATCCGTGTAGATATAGCAGTGAACAACTAACAGGCTGTTGAAAAACCGTTGCAATTAAGCAATGCATCCTCTGTGAGGACGATTTCGATACCTTTATGATG
>JAKAGH010000048.1 GCA_021817645.1 Deltaproteobacteria bacterium | reverse complement strand
TTCCGATCTCACCGCCGAGATTCGCCGGGCCTTGGATGAAGGCGCGATCATCCCCACCACCCTGTTCAAACGGGCCGGGGAAGAAGCAATACAAAACGTCCTGGAGATGGTCTCCGCCGCCAACTTATCTGATGCCCTGCACCGGGGTTCGGTGCTGCAGGGGATCAGGCCCCTGTTTCCGGGCCTCCGCCTGGTGGGTCGAGCCCTGACCGTGCGCACTTATCCCGGGGATTGGGCCAAACCCGTGGAGGCCATCGACGTGGCCCAGCCCGGGGACGTGCTGGTCATCGACGCCGGGGGCGTGGGCCCTGCCATCTGGGGCGAGTTGGCCACCAATTCCGCCATCCAGCGGGGGCTTAATGGGGTGGTCATCGACGGCGCCATCCGGGACTCCGGGGACATCATCAAGCTCAAATTCCCCGCGTTCACCCGGCTGGTGATGCCCAATGCCGGGGAGCCCAAGGGCTTCGGGGAGATCGGGGTGCCCGTCAAAGTCGGCAACGTCAGGGTGGAGACCGGGGACTGGCTCCTGGGCGACGACGACGGGGTCACGGCGTTGCCCCAAAAAATCGCGGTGGAATACGCCAACCGGGCCATGGACGTCCTGGAGAGGGAAAACCGCATCAGAGCGGAGATTAAAGAAGGCCGGACCCTGGCCGAAGTGACGGATTTGCTCAGGTGGGAGAAGAAGGGGTGATGTAGGGTGCGTCCCACGCACCATCTTTGGTTGGCGGGGACAAAAAAATGGTGCGTAAACGCACCCTACGCCCCCCCCATTAACTAATCATCCTTGATCTTCGAATTAACGCCCTCCCCCGTCTTTACTCTCTAATCCGCCGTCAAGAACGTAATGAAATTCTTCATGATTTGGGAGTCATAAATCGGTCCCCGGGGGCCGTGCGAATCTTTCAGGATCTTCAGGCTGTTGAAAGGTTTAAACGCCCCGCGGTAGGGCCGGTTGACGGTGAGGCTGTCGTAGGAATCCAGCAGGCGCATGATGGGGGTCCAGGGGTGCTGCCGGTTCAGGGGCAGACCCCGGGGATAGCCGGAGCCGTCGGCGTTTTCGTGATGCTCCAGGGTCAGGCGCAACGCCTCCTTGGGCAATGAAGACAGGGAATTCCCCACCTTTCTTTTCAATATTTGGTGGCCTAACTCGGGGTGGGTGCGGATTTCCGCCTGTTCTGCAGGAGTCAGCGGCCCCTCTTTGAAAACGATTTCCTGGGGAATGCGGGTCATGCCGATGTCGTGGAAGAGGGCGGATACCCCCAGGTCCCGGCACTCCGTGGCGGAGTACTTCAGGTTGAGAAGGAAGGCCACCCCCATGAGACAGAGGTTTAAGGAATGGTTATAGAGGTTATAGTCGTGATAAAGGATTTTCCACATCATTTTTATGGCCCCGGGATCATGCTGCACCCAGCCGATTAAATTCTCGATGTGGCTTTTAGCCTCTTTCACCGCCGGGCCGAGGCGGGGCAATTGTAAGGCCCGGCGCACGCTGAAGTTCAGGTGCTCGGAGAAAACCGCCAGCAATGCCGGGGAGACCTTTTTGCTCTGATGCTTCAAGATCTGCAAATAATTATTGAGGTAGGCGATCAGGTGTTCCAGATCATTTTTGCGAAAATAGAGGCGATCGATGCCCTTGAAGGTCAGGCGCTCCAGCCACTGGCGGTCCCAGGCCTCTCCCTCCTGGAGGAAGGGGAGGAACTCAAAGCCCCGCCGCTCCTTTTTCGCCACTTTCAGATACAGGTCGAAAGTGATCTTTTCTCCCGGGAACAAGACGGAGATACTGAGGGGAGTGTAAGGACTAGGCCCCGCTTCCTCCCCGGAGGAATACACGGTCTTCACTTGGGCAGATAAGAGCTTTTCTCGAAATGAGCCTTCATCCATGGCGTTTTACTCGAGATGCTGCCGCGTGCGCGTTGCCGTGCAGAAGCTGATTGCTGCTAACCTGTCTCAGGATCATAAAAGTGGCGCCAAAATTTCAGGCGCAATCATCCAGTGGGAAGGCATTACACCATAATTTTCACCAGGTTTCAAGGAGGTAACGCGAAAATCGACCAAGGTGGGTTCCACGCACTGATAGACGCCATGGGACTCTGCGGAAGTACTCCAATTTGTCATTTTGAGGGCTAAGAAATTGGTGGGCGGTGCTCACCCTACAATAACGAAGTGCAAGAAGGAGATAAAGGTGCCAATTCGGAGCCTGGCAGAGAGGTTAACCACTTGGAACTTATTTAAAAAGCCGCTGTATAATTGCAAGGGTTATTGTTCCGATAACACCGCCTAAAATGGCCCCTAGGAAACTGAGCTTTGCAATTCGCCATTTTAAATCTTCTTTCCGTTGTTCAAGTTGATTCTCCAAATGCTGCGCAGGATTGAACCCCCCTTCATATGATGCAAAGCCTTTGCAATCATCTCTAGACCGACTAATTTCATCAATCACACCAGCAAAGGTGTCTCCCGAGTAAATAAGATCGTAATCCCAGAGATTCTTGAAACATCGCGTTTGTTCTGGATGAGAGGGCATAACAGACGATTCCCCATATGAACCCAGCATGAGGCGTTCAGGTCGTGACAGCTCACGTCCTTGAATTGTAAGGAATCCACAATCTAAACAGGTCGTTCGCTGGTTCACAGGGTATCATCCTTCAATAAAGCCAAGGATCGCTCCTAATCTTCTTCGGTTAACTCCGTGTCCCGGTCCAGGTCCAGGTTGAAGAGGCGCCGCACCGTGTCCAGTTCCCGGGTGGGCCTCTGGGGATGATGGTAGCCTTTGAGAAAAATGATGGGGTCGTGGAGCAGCTTTTGGGTGATGGATTGAGTCAGCACTTCCAGAGATTGACGCTGCTCCTCGGTGAGGGGGGGTAACTGCTTGAGGGTCTTTTCCAGTTCCGCCTCACAGATACGGTCGGCCTTTTCCTTGAGCGCGATGATGGTGGGAAAGACCTCCAGGGTTTGCAGCCACTCCAGGAATTTAACGGTTTCCGCGGCCACCAGGCGCTCCGCCTTGACCGCCTCCTGCTGGCGGCGCTGCCAGTTGAATTCCACCACCTCTTTCAGGTCGTCGATGTTATAGAGATAGACGTTATCCAGGTCGTTGATGGCCGGGTCCAGATCCCGGGGCACGGCGATGTCGATGAAGAACAAGGGCCGGTATTTGCGGCGGCGCATGGCCCCTTTCACCTGGTCCCGGGTGAGGAGGTGCTGGGGAGAGCCGGTGGAACTGATGATGATGTCCGCGTGCAGCAGTTGGTCGGCCAGTTCCTCCAGGGATACGGCCTCCCCCCCGAAGCGCTGGGCCAGTTGCAGGCCCCGTTCCAGGGTGCGGTTGGCGACGATGATGCGGCCGATGCCGTCGCTTTTCAGATGCTCCAGGGCCAGTTCCGCCATTTCCCCGGCCCCCACCAGGACTGCGGTCTTCCCGGCCAGGCTGCCGAAAATCTTGCGCCCCAGGGTGACCGCGGCGTAGCTGATGCTCACCGCGTGGCCGCCGATGCCGGTCTCCCGGCGCACCCGTTTGGCCACCGAAAAAGTTTTGTGCAGCAGACGGTTTAAGATGGGACCCGTAGCCCGGTTGCGGGTGGCCTGGCGGTAGGCCTCTTTGATCTGCCCCAGGATCTGGGGTTCCCCTATCACCAGGGAGTCCAGGCTGGCCGCCACCCGGAAGAGATGCTGCACCGCGTCCCGGTCCTGGTGGGTATAGAGAGATGCATCCAGGTCACCCTCAGAAATGTCGTGGCTGACAAAAAAAGCGCGTATCTGATTGATGGCTGCGTCCGGCTCGGCCGTGGCGCACACGCCCTCCACCCGGTTACAGGTGGCGTAAAGCACCAGCTCTGCCAGGGCCGGCTGGTTCTGCAGGTCCTGATAAGCCGTATCCAGGTCCGTGAGCAGCCCTGCCACCTTTTCCCGCAAGGCCACCGGGGCCGTCTTATGGTTGAGGCCGAGAAGCACCAGGTTCATGGCTGTTTCAGAAAACTGGAGAAACTGTGGTAGCCGGTAATCCACAGGGTAGAACTTATGAAGGTAATCACCAGGACCAGAAAACCGCAGATGGCCATAATCGCAGCCTTCCGGCCCCGCCAGCCCGCGGCCAGGCGTTCATGGAGCAAAACCGCATAGATCAGCCAGGCGAGAACGGTCAGGATTTCCTTGGGGTCCCAGCGCCAGAAACTCCCCATGATATGCTGGGCATAGAGGGAGCCGGAAATGATGCCCGCGGTGAGCAGGGGGAAACCGATGGTCAGACACCAGTAATTAAGGGCGTCCAGTTGTTCCAGAGAGGGCAGACGGCGGTAAAAAAAGCCGAACCTCTTCGCTTTCAGTTGACGCTCCTGCACCAGATAAAAAATGCCCCCTAAACAGGCCAGGGTGAGGGCCGCGTTTCCCAGCAGGGCCAGGATGATGTGCACGGTCAGCCACAAGCTCTGGAGCAGAGGGGAAACCACGCCATGCTCCTGGGGCAGGATGATGGTCCCGGAAACCATCAAGGCCGCCAGGGGCGCGCTCAGGGCCCCCAGGACCTTAATGGGGAAGAGCCAGTAAAGAATGAGGAACGCGGCCACCAGGGCCCAGGCCGAGACCAGCAGGGTCTGCCCCATGGTGGCCACGGGCAGATAGCCCGCGGCCCAGGTGCGGGCAATGAGGGCCAGGGTGTGAAACGCCAGGCCGATCCCCAACAGCCAGGCCCCGGCCCGGCAAAGGTTATCCCGCTGGGCCAGAAAAAACGCCAGCCACAGGGCCGTGGCCCCGAAATAGGCGATAAGTGTCAGATAGATCAAAATATTAACCATAGGTCGATTTTGGTCTGCGGTCTTTGGTCTGTGTAGGGTGCGTCTACCGCACCATTTGGGCTAACTTGAAACCAGGGGCTGCCAACTCAGGTATTTCAGAATTTCCTCAATGGCCGCGCTATCCAAAACCTCCCCCAATACCTCCCGGAGGATCCGCCGCACCTCAGCCGCATCCCCCCGGCTCAGGGCCGGGAGCAAGGGGCTGGCCACCAGGCGTTTAAAGATGACGGCGTTGTCCGGGTCCCCCCGCCGCACGGTGAGCACCTGGGACCGCACCGCCTGCATCAGAGCCAGATAAGGCCCGTATTCCGGGCCGAAATGATCCTCCAGCTCCTCTCTGATCTGCCGGGCCAGGGCCGGGGACGCGCCGCCAGTGCTGATGGCCAGGGTCAGCTCCCCCCGGCGCACCTGGGCCGGGACGATGAAGGTGCACAGGTCCGGCTGGTCCACGATGTTCACCCAGATTCCCCGGGCCTGGGCCGCGGCGCTTACCCGGGCATTGACCTCCATGTCATCCGTGGCTCCGATCACCAGGGCCATGCCGGCTACCTGTTCCTCCCGAAAATCGCCCTGGAGGTGGCGGATTTCTCCGGCGCCGGCCTGGGCCGCCAGCGCGGGGGTGAGAACCGGACTGACTACCGTCACCCGGGCCCCGGCCTGCAACAGGTCTTGGACCTTGCGTTCCGCGACGCTGCCGCCGCCCACTACCAGGCAGGGCTTGCCGGTGATCAAGACGAAAACTGGATATGTCTGCATAATCCGGGGTAGGTTTTTGAGACAGGCTCTTATTTTCCCTTTTATTTTAACCTAGTTTGTCATTTCTGCCAAAGGCATTTTGAAAGGGGCAATTCACCGTCCCCGGCCCTTTGCCATTGACAGCGGCCGTAACTCCTGGTTATATGAAAGATCAGGCGGATGCCGGGCTCTTGGTCATCCCGGGGACCAGATGCATGTCAACCTTTCGTCTTCTCCCATTATTATTGCTTTTAGGTGTTTATACCGCGATCAGCCCGCCGGCGCCGCCAAGTTGGGGGGGAGAAACTGCGATGAGCATCAGCGAGGCAGATAAACAGCGGTTGTTGCAACTGGCCCGGGACAGCATCCGGGCGCACCTTACAGGGGAACCGGCGCCGTCGCTGGCAGGAGTCTCCCCCCTGCTGTGTCAGCCGCGCGGCGTATTTGTCTCCCTGCACCGCCGGGGACAACTCCGGGGCTGCATCGGTTACCTGGAGGCCGTCAAGCCCCTGGGCCAGTCGGTGGTGGAAATGGCCGCAGCCGCGGCTTTTCATGACCCCCGGTTTCTGCCCATGCGGGAAGCGGAATTGGCCGACCTGGAGGTGGAGATCTCGGTGCTGACGCCCATGCAGCCCCTGCCCCAGGCGCAGGTGGAGAATATCCAGGTGGGCCGGCACGGCCTCTATATTGAAAAAGGTTTAAACCGCGGGCTGCTTCTCCCCCAGGTGGCGGTGGATTTCCGCTGGGATCGGACCACTTTTCTGCAGCAGACCTGCTGCAAGGCCGGGTTGCCGCCGGATGCCTGGAAAGACCCGGACACCCGTATTTTCACGTTCACTGCGGAGATCTTCTCGAACCATCCTGAGAAACCTGGATCCCCGAAGTAGGAGTCAATATATTTATGATGGCTAATCCTGAGCCGCAACCGGAACGACGCCTGCCTGTGCCCCTGCCTTCTGAGGCTCCGGCTCCGGAGACCGGCAAGCTGCATACCCTGTTGCGTTACCGGTTCTTTCTCTTGACCCTGGTCATCCTCCTCTTTTTGGGCGGGTTATTCTTCTGGGGGACTCGCCATAAGGCCCCACCTCTTGCCCCCACCGAGGTGGCCCAGGGAGAAAAGATTGCGGTTGCCCCCCCGGTGACCGAACCCGGTCATGGCCCGGCTCCGGAGGCAGCCCCGGAGACGCCACCTAAAGCCCCTGCGCCGCCGCCGGTGATCACACCGCCGCGACACGAGCCGGTAAAAGGCGAGGTGTTTACCCGGGCCTTGATTAAAATCATGGACGACCAGGTGAACCAGACCTGGTTTGGCTGGCGCCCCAATACCATTATTTTCGGCAAATTTGGCCTCACCGATAATGTCAATAACATCCAACTGGGAGTCCTGGGTGTGGTGATCCGCACCGTTTTGGTCCTCAACGAGAACCTGACGCGGTTTGCCATCACCGAGGCCTACGACCCTCATATCAATGAGGCCAGAGATTTTTTTATGGTGAGCCCGGACAAATATTGGTTTCCTTCCGCGTCCGGCAAATACCGGGAAGCCATAGGAGACCTGGAGAAATACATCGACTCCCTGCGCAAAGGCCGCAGCCGTTTCTACACCCGGGTGGACAACCTCATCGCCCTTTTCGCCACCTATAAGGACCTTCTGGGCTCCAGCTACCATAATCTCCTCAAGGACACGGAAGCCGACGGCTCCCCGGTCTCCTGGTGGCTGGCGGACGACTACTTTTACTATGCCCGGGGCCTGGCTCTGGCCATGTCCCAGATGTTGGAGGCCGTCAAAGAGGAGTTTCACGCGGAACTGCAAAAAAAAGGCTCCCATAAGCTCCTGGAAGACGCCATCCATGCCTTGCACACTGCCTCCCAACTCGACCCCTGGCTGGTGACCAACGGCAGTAAAGACGGCATCCTGGCCAATCACCGGGCCAATATGTCCACCTACATCGGCGAAGCCGAACACGTCGTCGCCACCCTGCAAACCGTGCTGGCGACTAACTGATAGTAATCGGTAATCAGTGATCAGTAATCAGTGATCAGTAACGCTTGGGAGCTTGATGATTTGTTACTGATCACTGATTACCGATTACCGATTACTGATCGCTATGTCTTCCCGGGCGGGAATTTCCTTGAAATTCCCGCCCTTTTGTTTTAAGGTGGGGCAACTTTTTTCCGGGAGGGGGACAGATGCAGGTCAGTAAGATCATGAGCGCCAATCCCGTGACTATCTCTCCTGATAAAAGGGTGGGCCAGGCCCTGAAACTGATGCAGAAGCACAATATCCGCCATCTGCCGGTAGTGAAAAACGACCAGATGGTGGGGTGGATTACTTCCCGGGACTTAAGGGAGGTGCTCCTGGCCTCTATGCTGGAAAAGATCACGGTGGAGGATGTGATGCTCAAATCCCCCCTCACCGCGACCCCCGACACCCAGGTGGAGGAGGCGGCCCGGTTGATTTATGAGCACAAAATCGGGGGTATGCCGGTGCTGGAGGGCGGCAGGCTGGTGGGGGTCATCACTATGATGGACCTGGTCTCCGCGTTCCTGTCCATGTTGGGGCTGCTGCGCACCAGTTCCCGGCTGGACGTGCTCCTGGAAGACCGGCCGGAGGCGCTGGAAGAGGCCACCCGCCTGATCAAAGAGGCGGGGGGCGGGATCATCAATGTGGCCTTGGGACCCGCCAAGGAAGGCAAACGTTCCTATTACTTCCGCATCACCAAATGCGATTTAAACCCCATCATTGACGCCTTGAAACAACACGGCTACCAGGTGGTGGATTTTATTCCCTGACCTCCCGCAACATCAGCAGACCCGGTTTTTCCCCCTCTGTTTGGCCCGGTACAGGGAGGTGTCTGCGGCCTTCACCAGATCGTCTCCGTCCATGCCCGGCTTCAGTTCCGCCACGCCGATACTGATGGTAAATTGCAAATGTTCCTCAGGCACCTCCACCATAATCTGGGAAACGCCATCCCGGAGCCGCTCCGCGGAAATCAGGGCCTGATCGTAGCCGGTTTCCGACAAGAGGACTACGAACTCTTCGCCGCCGTAACGGCAAACCAGATCGGCGTGGCGCACCGCCTCCCGGAGAAAAGTGCCTAAGGCCTTTAAGACCAAATCCCCCACCCGGTGGCCCAAAGTGTCGTTCACTTTTTTGAAATCATCGATATCCAGGAAAAGCAAAGATAAGTGACGTTCATAACGGCGGGCCAGTTCCACTTCCCGGTGCAGCACTTCCCAAAAATAGCGATAGTTATACAAACCGGTCAGACCATCCCGGATGGCCAGGCTTCTGACCTTTTCATAGAGCATCAGGTTTTTAAAAGCTGCGCTGCCCTGGAGGGTAAAGATGCGGAAGAGTTCACTTTCCTCAGGAGTGAAAGGGGCCTCCCGCCCGGCCGCCACCAGGCCTTTAACCTCCCCGGCCTGTAACGGGGCCCGGAGAATTGACGGCAGCGGGGTCTCCTCGATCTTCTCTTCCTGGCCGTCGGCGTCCAACCAGGAAGGCGGCCAGCCCTTGACCTGTTCCTGCAGCCAGGATTTGAAGGACCCCAGGGTGGCATCCGTCACCTCCGGCTGCCGGCGATAGGCCTCCCGGGGCAGCTCCTCGCCGTTGCCGCGCAGCTCCAGACCCAAGACTGACAGAGAGAGGCTTTCCCAGATGAGATTAAGCATGCCCTGGGCGATCTGGCGGCCGGTCAGGGGCCCGGCCAGGGTCTCGCCGATCCGCCTGATCTGGATGAGTTCCGCGGTCCGGCGTTGGGCCAGTTCGGCCTGGGCCTGGCTCAAATTTTCTAAAAGGGTGCGATTGGTCTGGGTTAACCGGCGTCTCTCCATGGCCCGGTTGATTACCGCCTGGAGGTCGGCCAGCAGCAGGTCAGATTTCAGCAGGTAGTCGTAGGCCCCCAGGCGGAGGGCTTGCACGGCGCTTTCCAACTCGGCGTTGCCGGTAAAGAGGATGACTTCGGTTTCCGGAGAGCGGGCTTTGATGAACGAAAGAAGCTCCAGGCCGGAGCGGCCCGGCAGCTTCAAATCCAGGAGGGCCAGGGTGAATTCCTCTTTTTCCAGCACGGCCACGGCCTGCAGGCCGTCCACCGCGCCTTGCACCACATAGCCCTGGCCCTCCAGGAACTCGGTGAGCACCTCTAATATCTGCGGTTCATCATCCGCCAGCAGGATCTTCTCACCCGTCATCTTGCCAGCCTTCTGCGGAAAGGAGGGTGTCATGGTGGAAATTCTGGTCATCCCGCTGGGGGTAATCCAAATTATAGTGCAGCCCCCGGCTCTCCTTGCGGCGCAAAGCCATGCGGATAATGATGTTGGCCACCGTGGCGATATTGCGCAATTCCAAAAGATCGCTGGTGATGATGAAGTTCCAGTAATATTCCTGGATCTCCTGGTTGATCAAATCGATGCGGTGCTGGGCCCGGAGCAGGCGGCGGTCAGTGCGGACGATGCCCACATAGTTCCACATGAAGCGTCGGATTTCATCCCAGTTGTGGGAGACCACCACCGCCTCTTCGCTGTCCGTGGCTCCGAAGGGATTCCATTCCGGCAGCGGCCCGACGCCGTGGGCCTTCAAGCCGGGGAGGACCTCCCGGGCCACCAGGGCCGCCTGGTGGGAAAAAACCAGGGCCTCCAACAGGGAATTGCTGGCCAGGCGGTTGGCCCCGTGCAACCCGGTCATGGAGACTTCGCCCACAGCAAAAAGGTTGGAGATGGTGGTGCGGCCAAACCCGTCCGTGGCCACCCCGCCGCACATGTAGTGGGCGGCGGGCACTACCGGGATGGGCTCCTTGGTCATGTCAATGCCGTACCCCAGGCATTCCTGGTAGATGTTGGGGAAGCGGCCGGTAACGAAGTCGGGGGGCCGGTGGCTGATGTCCAGGTAGACGCAGTCTTCACCGCTCTTCTTCAGTTCCAGGTCGATGGCCCGGGCCACGGTGTCCCGGGGCGCCAGGTCTTTCAAGGGATGGTATTTCTCCATAAAGGCCAGGCCCCGGCTGTCCTTGAGAATGGCGCCTTCCCCCCGCAAGGCCTCGGAAATAAGGAAATTTTTGGCCTCCGGATGAAAGAGGCAGGTGGGATGGAATTGCACGAATTCCATATTCCCCACCGTCGCGCCGGCCCGGTAGGCCATGGCGATGCCGTCGCCGGTGGCTATGTCCGGGTTGCTGGTATAAAGATAGACCTTGCCGACGCCGCCCGTGGCCAGGAGGGTGATGGCCGCGCTGAAGGTGTCTACTTCGCCGTTCATGCGGTTGAGAACGTAAGCTCCCAGGCAATTGGCCTCCCGGTTGACCACGGACCGTCCCCGGCGCACCACATGCTCTTCGGTGATGAGATTCACCCCCATATGGTTCTCAAAAACCCGGATATTGGGATGGGCCAGCACCTTTTCCGCCAGGATGCGCTCTACTTCCGCGCCGGTCATGTCATGGGCATGGATGATGCGCCGCCGGGAGTGGCCGCCTTCCCGGCCCAAATCAAAGCCGTTGTCCGCGCCCACGTCGAAATGGGCCCCCATAGTCACCAATTCCTTGATGCGCTCCGGGCCCTGGCGCACCACCAGTTCGACGATGTCCTGATGCGACAGGCCTTCCCCCACGGTGAGGGTGTCTTCGATGTGATATTCGAAGCGGTCATCCGGTCCCAAGACCGCGGCAATGCCGCCCTGAGCCTTGCTGGTGGAGGTTTCCGTCAGCCCCCGTTTGGTCACCAGATTCACCGTGGCGAAATCCGCCACCTTCAGGGCGTAACCCAATCCCGCCAGTCCTGAGCCCATCACCAAAATGTCAGAAGAGTGTTCCATGAGGTTCCTTTGTTGGCAGTTAACCGCGGTCAGCTTTCGGCGTTATTGATATTCTTCCTGGTTCCCAAGTTGCACTTGGGAACCATTTGCCCGCCAAGCTCAGCTTAGCAACAATTTCCGTTCCCGAGTACAAGTCGGGAACTAATGGCAAAGCATCCCTCTTTAGATTCTTCCCGTCAATTGAACTTTTTGTAAAACTTATAAAGCTGGTCCAGGTCGCCGGAGGCCTGCTGATACTTTTGCTTGGCAGAATCCCAGCGCCAGACCCCTTGGTAGCTCTTGGCAAAGCCGCGCTGGCGCTGCTTCTCGCATTCCTCAATCTTAGGCGAAGGCTCCATCTTCAGGGTCAGCTTGGCCACCACCTTGGGGAACTCCCGGCCCTTATCCGGCTCGGTCCGTAAAATCGTCGAGGTGGCGAAGCTTTGGCACAGGGCCTTGACCCCATAAGGAGATACGCTCAGGATCTCCTCCAGGCGCTGGTTCCGGACCCAGAGCAGGTGGATTTGCAGAAAACTCTCGGAGGAATTGAAATGTTCCTGAAAAATCATGCAGGCCTGGGTCCCCGGGGTCAGGTCGAGCAGGGGGTTTTTGCACCAGAAACCCTCGATCATCCCCATTCTCATCCCTTGCCCGATATCCATCAGGTCCAGGAGCTTGGCAGCCGGCGCGGTTTGAAATAAGGCCAGCAACGACAGGGGCTGTTCGCCGGCGTCTCTTTCTCCTTCGGCCCTCGCCTCAGTGGCGGCCACGAGCAGCAGGAGCAGCGGCCGGCCCTGGGCCTTGAGGGGCAAGGCCTGGATGCTTCCATAGTTTTGGTCCTGCTGTGCCGTCAGAGGCTGTTCTTTAAAATAGTCGCTGAGGCTGCGCACCGGCGGCGTCTGGGGCGTCTCTTTCTCCCCCGGGGCTGGCTCCGGGAAGATCAGCTTCAGCAAATCCGCATAGGTGGTGGGCGAACCCGCGGCCACCGGCTGCTTCAGGTCCTTGATCTCCGACAGAGGCAACGCGGCCAGACCGTCGCCCGCGAGGATCAGCACCCAGGCGGCCAGCAGGGCGAATAGTCGTAGAGTAGGCTTTGTGGACATTAGCTATCAGCTTTGGGCGGTAAGCTTTCAGCTTTTTTTAATACTGAAAATCGGTGGTGCGGGCTTTTTGCCTGCGCATATCTTTTCAGTTTATCATCTCGTTCCCAAGTCGGGGCTTGGGAACCAGGATATAGGCTTAGCCAGAAGACTTAGATTCTCCTTCGTCAGGTTCTGATAGCACCTGTACAACGGGATCTCCAGTCTTAACATAGCTCTCTTTTTCATCTAGATCTTCCCAAGTACTTTCAGTTGTCTTTAGAGTCTCATACTGTGTAACATATTTAGGTGGCATGAACAGTCTGGCCATTCCAGTTAGTTCCCAACCTCCACCTCCAACATTGACCTCACGTTTTTTATAGGTTGATGCTACCGATAAGCGTTCTTTAACGCTTATGACTTTAACTCTAACTTTTGGTCTCTCTAATGACCCAAGGACTTCCCGTGTGACTGGGTCTTTAATATCTTCTCCTTTTGGGTCGAGAACATCAAAATACATTCCGACAACTACCCCACTATTTGCCCCAACATTTATCACTAGTTCACGAGTATTTAAAATCCGTGCGACCTTCCCACGAATAGGCTGATCTGTCATCTTTTGTTCTCCATGCGGCTATCAGCGAGTTTTTTATACAATTCTTCAACATCTTCTGGAACAATGTCTTTCCAGTCTTCAATGGCGTCGTCGGCTGTAGCAATTTGTTCAATAACTATAGCCTCCAGCTTATTTAGGATGGATAAGTTAGCCGGGTCTGTTTCAACCCGGGAGCTCT
>JAKAGH010000370.1 GCA_021817645.1 Deltaproteobacteria bacterium | reverse complement strand
GTCGTCGATCCCCGTTTCACCCGGTCCGCGGCCAAGTCCGACATCTATGTGCGCCTGCGACCCGGCACCGATGTCGCCCTGATGGGCGGCCTCATTAATTATGTCTTGCAAAATAACCTGTTGCATAAAGATTATGTGGCCAATTATACCAATGCCTCCTTTGTGGTTAAAAAAGACTTTGCCTTTCATGACGGCCTCTTCTCCGGTTATCATAAAGATAAGCGGGCCTACGACACCGCATCCTGGGATTATGAAGCCGGCCCAGACGGCAAGCCGGTCACCGATCCAACCCTGAGCAATCCCCATTGCGTCTTTCAGCTCATGAAGGCGCAATATGCCCGCTATACTCCGGAAATGGTGGCGGTGACCACCGGGGTGCCCCAGGAGACCTTCCTGAAGATGGCGGCCGCGTATGGGGCCACCGGGCAGGTCGGGAAGTCCGGCACCTTGCTTTATGCCATGGGCGGCACCCAGCACTCCACCGGGGTGCAGATCATCCGGAGTTACTGCATCCTCCAGCTTCTCCTGGGCAATATGGGTGTGGCCGGGGGTGGCATCAACGCCCTCCGGGGGGAGAACAACGTCCAGGGCTCTACGGACATGGCCTTGCTGTTCCACCTGCTGCCGGGCTACCTGGGCGCTCCCAACCAAGCGGCCCATCCCACCCTGAAAGACTATCTGGATAAAGAGACCCCGAAGGCCAGCTTCTGGATCAACAAACCCAAGTTCTTCGTCAGCCTTCTCAAGGCCTATTGGGGGGACGCGGCCAAGAAAGAGAACGACTTCGCTTACGACTATCTGCCCAAGGTGGGCAAAGGCTTCCAGGGCGCAGGTTACTCCTGGATTCCCCTGTTCGAGTCCATGGGCGCTGGCGGTATCAAAGGCATGCTGGTCTGGGGCATGAACCCCGCGGTGGGCTCCGCCAACCTCAACCAGACTTATCATGCCCTGGATCAGTTGGAATGGCTGGCGGCCTTCGACCTCTGGGAGACCGATACTTCCGTCTTCTGGAAGCGCCCCGGGGCCGATCCCAAGAAGATCAAGACGGAGGTCTTCCTCTTCCCCGTGGCCGACGCCTTGGAGAAGGAAGGCAGCGCCGCCAACAGCGGCCGCTGGATCCAGTGGCGCTACCAGGCGGTGAAACCTCACGGCGACGCCCGGAGTGATCTGTGGTACGCCAACCGCCTGGGACTGGAGCTGAAAAAGCTTTACCAGGGAGACTCCAAGGCGGCCTTCCCGGACCCCATCGTCCAACTCAACTGGAACTACGGGGCCGATCCCGATGTCCACCTGGTGGCCAAGGAGATCAATGGCTACACCGTGGCGGACAAAAAACAGGTGCTCAACTTCCTGGGGCTCAAAGACGACGGCTCCACCGCCTGCGGCTGTTGGATCTTTTCCGGCTATTACCCCGGCCCGGAAAAGAAAGACAATAAGGCCGCGGCCCGGGGCAAAGCCGATCCCAGCGGCCTGGGGCTCTATCCTGGCTGGGCCTTTGCCTGGCCGGTGAACCGGCGCATCATTTACAACCGCTGTTCTGCGGACGTCAACGGCCAGCCCTGGAATAAAGATAAAACTCTGGTGCGCTGGGATGAGGCGGCCAAGGCCTGGAAGAACCTCGACGTGGCCGACTTCAAATGGATCGACCCGGCCACCAAGGTGCATGTGCCCCCGGACGAATCGGCCAAGGCCCCCTACCTCATGCTGCCGGAAGGCAAGGCCCGGCTTTTCGTTCCCAAGGGGCTTTGCAAGGACGGGCCCTTCCCGGAACACTACGAGGCCCTGGAGTGCCCCTTCCACAACCCCA
The DNA here is from genome assembly GCA_021817645.1 of Deltaproteobacteria bacterium. Classification (GTDB taxonomy): domain Bacteria; phylum Desulfobacterota; class Desulfobaccia; order Desulfobaccales; family 0-14-0-80-60-11; genus SURF-52. The sequence continues at coordinate 1,348 of JAKAGH010000370.1, read as the reverse complement.
TGTCGAAGCAGCAGTCCAACCCGGCAGTAAAGATCTGGAAAACGGACCACGACAAGCTGGCCGAGGTCTGCGACCCCCGCTTCCCCATCATCGCCACCACCTTCCGGGTCACCGAACATTGGCAGGCCGGGGCCATGACCCGGAACCTCGCCTGGCAGTCGGAGCTGTTTCCGGAGATGTTTGTGGAGATGAGCCCCTCCCTGGCTAAGGCCAAGGGGATCAAGGCCGGCGATTGGGTCAAAGTCAAGAGCATCCGGGGTGAGGTGATGGCCCGGGCCAATGTCACCCCCCGGGTGGCGCCCTTCTGCTGCGGCACCGGGGGCTTTCAAAACACCGTGGAAATGGTGGCCCTGCCCTGGCACTTCGGCTTTGCCGGTCTGATCACCGGCGGGCCCAACGTCAAAAATTACGCCGCCAATCAACTGGCCCCCCAGGTGGGGGACGCCAACACCATGATCCCGGAATACAAGGTATTCCTGGTAAACATCGAAAAGGTCTAGGCTGCAGGCCTAAGGGAGAGTATAGATGAGCAAAGCCATCTTGATCGATACCACCAAGTGTATCGGCTGCCGGGCCTGCCAGGTGGCATGCAAGAGCTGGAATGAACTGCAAGGCGGCAAGGCCACCTTCAGCGAGACCTGGTCCAACCCGCGATTCCTAAGCAGCAACCAATATAACCGCATCATCTTCCGGGAGATCAGCCGTCCCGAGGGCAAAGTGGAATGGCATTTTATCTCCCGGCGCTGTATGCATTGCAATGATCCGGCCTGCGCCAGCGCCTGCCCGGTAGGGGCTCTGACCAAATTGCCCACCGGGCCGGTGGTCTATGACGACGGCAAATGCATCGGCTGCCGCTACTGTATGATGGCCTGTCCCTTCCAGATTCCCAAGTTTGAATGGGGCTCCGCCGTGCCTTTGATCCGTAAATGCACCTTTTGCGCCGACCGGCAGGCCATCGGGCTGGCGCCTTCCTGTGTCACCACCTGCCCCACGGGCACTCTGCTGTTCGGGGAGCGCCCCGCGCTCCTCCAGGAAGCGCACCGGCGCATCGGCAGCGAGCCCAAGCGCTATTATCCACAGGTCTACGGCGAAAAAATCGGCGGGGGCACTTCCAACCTCTATCTCACCGCAATCTCCTTCGAGGAACTGGGGTTGAACCACCGGGGCTTCCGCACCGACCTGGGGGATATGCCCCAGGGCATTTACGGGCGGGAGTGGATGTCCAAAGTGCCGTACGTGGCCGTGGCCGTGGGCGGCCTGGCGGTGGGCCTCCATTATCTCCAGAAGCGGCGGGCCGAAATTCACGCCCAAGAGCGGCAGGAGGATTAAGCCATGGCTGAAAAGATCG
>JAKAGH010000047.1 GCA_021817645.1 Deltaproteobacteria bacterium | reverse complement strand
AATCCATACGTTTGGCGGAGCCGATATTGCCGACGATAGCCTCGCCGGTATTGATGCCGATGCGCATCCCTTTAATGGGAGTCCGCCCTTGGGCCTGCAGCTCGTGCAGACGGCGATGCATGGCCAGGGCGCAGGCCACGGCCTGGGCCGGGGCCTGGGGGATTTCCACCGGCACCCCGAAGTCCGCCATCAACGCGTCCCCCAGAAACTTATCCAAAGCCCCTTGATGTTGAAAGACCAGGTCCACCATTTCCGTGAAAAAGGTGTTGAGCACCTCCACCACCTTTTCCGGCTCCATTTTTTCCGAGAGCGCGGTAAAGCCTTTGATATCCGCAAAGAGGATGGTGACCTTGCGGCGTAGTCCCCCCAGTTGCAGCAGGCCGGGATCTTTCAAGATCTCCTGGCACATCTGGGGGCTGACATAGCGGGAGATGGTGTCCCGGAGCAGATGCTTTTCCTCGTAGAGACGCAGCCGGCTCCGCAGGGTGGCTTCGTGGCCTGCCTCCTCCGCGGCGATCTCCCGCAACAGCCGCTGCAGCTCCGGATCGTCACTCTCCTGGGCTAGCGCCAGATAGCTCTTCCGAGCCTCCAGTTCATGGGAGATGGCCAGCTCAATGGCCCTTAAAATTTCCGATTCCATGGTCAGCAATCCTCATCGGCTTGATTGACAATGCCCATAAATTAATCACAGAATTGCTAAAGTCCTTACAAATTTTTGCGCCCCTGGGGAAAAATTGTTGGGTTCACCTGCCGCCGGCGCGAAAATTTCGCCAGATAGGGATGGGACCGAAGTCCTGTCCTGATTCTGAGGTTAGCCTAATTATGAATATCAGGGATCGGGCCATGACCTTACGAGAGAAGGTCCAAGTGGTGGTTTATGACGCGCCGGCCGCCCCGGCCGGCAGCTGCGCCTGCGGCTGCGGCGGTCATCACCGCGAGCAGGGGGACGATCCCCTGGCCGGAGCCAATATGGAATTACAGGCCCGGGCCCTGGCCCTGACCCTGGAAGCCGCGTTTCCCGGAAAAGTTGCGGTGGAATACATCAATGTCCTGAAGGACCCCCGGGGCTCCCGGCTGCCCCAGACCCCCATGCTTTGCTCCCTGGCTTATCCCCCTCCCCTGGTGTACATCAACGGCCAGGGGCGCTTTGCCGGCAGTCTGCCCGTGGAGCGCATCCGAGAAGAAGTGCGGCAAGTCTTGGAGGGGTGAGCCATGGCGGCCAGGGATTTGGGGGCAGAAACTCAGTTACCACCGGCACCCGGGCCTCCTTACAAACCCTCCCGGCCCATCGTCACCCTGCTCACTGATTTCGGGACCCGGGATGCGTACGTGGCAGCCATGAAGGGGGTGATCCTGGGGCTCAACCCCCGGGTGGCGCTGGTGGATATAACCCACGAGGTCCCGGCCCAGGATCTGGTGGCCGGGGCCTTTATCCTGGCCCAGGCTGCCCCCTATTTCCCGCCGGGGACCATTCACCTGGCGGTGGTGGACCCGGGCGTGGGCACGGGCCGCCGGGCCCTGGCGGCTTGCGCCCGGGGCCAGTTCTGGGTGGGGCCGGACAACGGCCTCTTGCAGTGGGCCTGGGCGTCCAGCCCCGACCTGACTGTCGTCTCCCTCACCGCAGCTGACTATTTCCGGCCGCAGATCTCCGCCACCTTTCAGGGCCGGGACCTCTTCGCACCCGTGGCCGCGCACCTCTCCCTGGGAGTGGACCTCTTAAGCTTCGGCCCCCCCGTCACCGATCCCCTGCCCCTGCCCTTCCCGGCCCCGGTTTGGGGCCCCGAGATGATTCAGGGCCGGATTATTTATCTGGACCACTTCGGCAACCTGGTGAGTAATGTCCCGATTGCCGAGCTTCAGGCCTGGCTGCAAAACCGCGGCCTCCTGGTGCGGCTCGGCTCTCACACCATCTCCGGCCTTTCCTCCACTTATGAAGACGCGGCTCCCGGCGCCATTCTGGCCCTCAGCGGCAGCCATGGCTACCTGGAGATCGCCTGCAACCGGGACCACGCGGCCCGGCGCCTGGGGTTGGGGCGGGGAGCCACCCTGGAATTGTTCTGGTCCTGAGCATCCGTGTATCTAAGGTAACCATCCAGAATAGTTAACGTGCGCCCCCCGGGGATCGGTACAGATTGTGGAGGGGGTGCACCCTGAGGAAGTAAGTGCCCTGGGGGAAAAAGACGGCCTCCAGCAGCACGCCGGAAACCCGGGGATTATCCTGGTCGAACAGGAAATTCCCTAAAGAAAAAACCCGGCAGGATTTCCTGGTCGCCGCCAAGGAACTGGCGCGGTGGGAATGGCAGCCGATAATGACTTCCACCCCCCGGTCCTCCAGGAGCGCGGCCAGGGCCTGCTCCCGGGGCCCGGCTTGATCAGTATATTCCCGGCCCCAGTGGATCAGGGCGAAGAGGGGTTTGTCTTTTTTAATGCGGGAGAGGCCCTTCAGGTCTTGGGCGGTCAGGCGGGCGATCTTCTCTGCACCCTGATTATCCACATCCGTAAAACCGGCCAGATAAAAGGCCCCCAGGTCCAGGACTTTGCGATTTTCCAGGCAGGCAACGCCTTGTTCCACCAAGGTACGGCGCATTTCCCGATAGGAGTCTTCTCCCAGATCATAGCTGTGATTGTTGGCCAGACTCACCGCCTGGACCTTCAGCCCCTGTAACAGCGGCAGGCTTAAGGCGTCTTCCATACATAAGGTATACGGACCCGGCGCCTCCGGGCACTTCTCCTGGAGCACCCCTTCCAGGTTGAGAATCAAGGGTCTGCTCCCGGTAATTTTCAGAACCTGCCGCGCCAGGGCTGCCCGGGATTCCGGGGCCGCCAGTTTTTTAGCTACAAAACGGCCACAAAAGGTATCCCCCCCAAAGAAGTAGGACCTGCTCCCCTCAACCGGCAACGGCTGGGCGCTGTAAAGCTGGACGATATAGCTGGTGGTTTTTTGCAGCTGCTCGGAGGTGTACTCCTGGGAATTGCGGTTGGCGATGACCGTGGGGCTAGCCCCGAAAACCTGCCGCTGCAATTTAAGTTGCAGATACTGGCAGCCCCGGGAATCCAGATGGCCCGGTTCGGTGAGGGTCAGGACTTCCTGAGGGTCGCCCCCGCTTAAGACCCGCAGGGTTTCCTGATCCCTGCGCTTAGCTTCCGGCTGGGGCAGATAATGGGAGAAATCCGTGCTCTGCACCAGCAGGGTGTTGGCATCCAGAAGCGGCGCCAGGGTCTGGGCCAGGGCCTCCCAATCCGCTGGCCGGCTGTTCTGGCGGATGGTGATGGGGAGAATCCGGGCCTGCGGGAAATAATGGGCAATGAAAGGCAGGAGGGCCTGAACCCCATGCTCATGGGAGAAGAGGGAGGACTTGGTAACCAGCGGATTACTCAGCAGGCGGCCCACCGCGGCGCGATCAGTAGTGAGGCGGCCCAAGGCAGTATCAAAATCCCGCCGGGTAACGGCGAACGGGGTCTGGCTGCGGGAGAAGTGGTCCGGACTGAGAAGAACGATGCGCCGGTAATCATGCCCCTGAATCCGGCCAAAGGCCGCGGCCAGGAGGTCCGCGGCCAGGAGATGATGGGGCACGGTCAGGCCGCTGATTTTCTGGGGTAAAGGCTGGACCCGGCAGTGGCCGATGGCCGAGAGAAACAGCCCCGGGTCGGGGAAAAGAGGCGGGAACGCCCCTTTTCCCGGAGACGGGTCAGGGCCGGAACAAGAAGCCGCCAACAGGATGAACAGGACAATAAACGCGGTCTGCCGCATTTATTTGATCATCAGGCTGCGGTACCAAAAGTTCTTCACCGGTGGGATGCCCTTGCCTTCGTAAACCCGGCTCTGCCAAGCGGCGTCGTTGTAACGGCTGGCCAGAGGCCCGGCAAACTCGTAATGGTTAAAGGCCACACCCACGGCGAGGCGCACCGTATTCTCATTACCCACCAGGACCAGCATGACCTGGGGCTCGCCGGTGGCCTCATATTGGATCCGCCCCTGGACCGCATCGGTGTGCACGTCCGCGATCAATCCGGCGCGCATGTCCTTTTCCTCCAAAATCTGCCCCTCTTCCAGGGGTGCGGCCATATACATCAGCGGCTCGATCCGCAGTTTTTCATATTCATCTTCAGTGAAAGGGACACCCTGGAGTTCCTTGGCGGCCAGGGAGGCATACCAGGCCACATCATTTTTAAACCGGCTCAGTCGGCCGTACTCTTCCAGTTCCATTTTCAAAATCCCATGTTTGGCATAGCCATTGTGGACATAATCTACCAGGCGGGCCAGGGTGTTCCAGAAGGCCAAATTGGGCTCCACCAACCCCTTGGGCACCTGGGGCGGGGTGCCTTCATCCCCGCCGCCGCCCCTTTCCGCGTAATTTTGCTTGGCGTACAGGAGGGTGTCATGCTTGAGCTCGGCATAGGAGCCCAGGAAGGTTTCCAGCTGTTTCACCGGAAAGAGCGGGGCCTGCATATATAAAGGATAGCCGGGGCCGTAGGTGGTAGTCAGGGTGCCCAGCAGCTTCAGCCAGGCCGACCCCACAGAGCTGAACCATTCCGGGTCTTTGACCTGCCCCAAATCCGCGGCCACCTCCTGCACTCGGCCGTTGAAACTGTTGGTCTCTGCCTCAGAGAAGGGAGGGGCCAGGTTCTTCAGGTACTGGTCCGCAAACGCCAGGGCCGTCTTATCCCCCAGGGCCGCCGGGACAAAGAGCCCCGAAGGCATGGAGGGCAGGCGCAGCGGCGTTTGCTCCTGGCCCGCGCTCAAGCGGCTCAAGATCCAGGCGTCAAAAGTAAATCGTTGCCCGAAGATGCGAAAGCCCTTGACCGACTCCAGCAACTGCTCTTTGGTGGAGGTGAAAACGCGGGGGGCAATGATGACGTCGGAGAGGACCCGGGGGCCCTGCAGTTCCCCCAGATGCTGGGCAATTTTTGTCAGCGTCGCCGGGTTCAAGGCCTCTCCGGCGGTGAGCTTCCCGGTGCCCAGGACCTTGACCAGAAAATTGCGCCACTCAGGGTAGCCGATGTCATCGGGCTGGCCTGCGAAAAAGCCGGTGATCTCCATGATTCTCTGCCAGTCCTGAAGCAGCGGCCGGCCTTCGGGGCCCGGGCTGGCCATGATGACGGTCAACAGCAGGGCGTCGCTGATTCCTGCCTCTTTTCCCAGGAGATAAGCGTTTCTCCCCAGATACATCATGGCCCGGAAATAACTCCGGAGCGCCGAGGTCTTGACGTAATGGCTCCGGGGGGTGAACTGGGTGTAATCGCACTTAACCTCACCATCTCTGGCGTACTGCCCATAGAGGGGAGAAGGCGTCACCTCCCGCCCCTCATAGATCAGCCGCAGTTCCGCGGCCATGCGGTCGAACAGGGGCGGGGAGACCTTGTCCTTGAATTTATCCAGAATCTTCAAAGCGTTGGCCAGGGTGTCGCCCTCATCCGTCAGGGGCGCCGGGGGCGGCCGCAAGGCAATTTCTTTCAATTCCTGGGGGGTGGGATAGTGGGCGTTCTCCAGGATAACCAGGGGCACCGTGAGTTGGGCGGCGATGAGCTCATAGTGCTCGGCCAGTTTGCCGGTGGACCCGGCCCGATACTCCAGGGCCTTGGCCTGGAGATGGCCCAGAAAACCGCGGAGCATCGGGGCCAGTTCCCTTTTTTCCAGATACTCCAGGGAATTTTCCAGATACTTGTGCAGCGCGTGCAGCATCAGATCGGGATTGACCAACCGGCAGTTTTCCGGCCGGCGCTGCATGGGATCGAAATTCCCGGAGATCAGGTCAAAGAGCCCAAGCATCTCATCAAAAGGATCATCGGATTCCCCGCAGAGATCGACCTTACCCCGAAAACGGGTGGCGCTTTTGGGAATGAGCAGGAACCGGTGGGCATTCAAAAACTTTATCTGCTCCGAAGTAAGCCCCACCCCCAACAGGGCCATGACCTGTCTATAGTTTATCGCCTTCTCCACCATGGCCGCCTGGTCCTGGAAAGCAGGGGGCGGGGCCGCGGGCGGGGCTGGCGGCACGCTGCCAAAAGTCTGCAACTCCACTGCGGGCAAGGACACGGTCGGCCCCGGGAGAGGCGGAGTGGGCTTTTCGCAGCCGCACATGACACTGCACATTAAGGCCAGTAAGAGGGGGATGAATTTGCCGATGCACGACTTTTGGGGGTGTGGCACCTGATTCCCTCCCAGTTGTGAGTAGTTGAAAAATCTTATGTGCGGCGTGGTGCTGCAATATCCGGGTTAAACCTGATTATCTGGCTGATCGAATAATAAACTTCTCCAGGAAGAAAGTCCACGCTGCAAAAGACCGAGACATTATTGACATTCTTGATCGTGGGGGCAAGGGCCTGTCTCAAACACCAGCGTCTGCCTGCCTGGACCTACCTCCTTGATTTTGCTTGCTTTTAATGTCGGTAATTTATATGTTTAAACAAGATATTCCACAAGCCTGTATTGAGAAACCGCTTTCATGAAGCTTCGGTTAATTTTACTCATCCTCTCCCTTTTGTCTTTTCTATCTGCCTCTGCCGGAGGCTATCTTTACTATGCTTCCCTCAAGGAAGGCGCGGTCCATGAAGCCGAGCGGCAATCTCTGAACCGATTGGTGGCCATCAAGAAAAACCTCTCGACCTCACTTTCGGAAAACGTCAAACCGACCCGCGTCTTAGCCGGGATGAAGGAAATCCGGGAGGCGCTGATCCGGCCGGAGCCTGCGTCCCTGGCCCGGGCCAACGCCATGCTGGACTATTTTCAAAAGACCCTGGACGCCGAAGTTTGTTACCTGATGGATCGCCGGGGCAATACCGTGGCCTCCAGCAACCGCCATGCCCCGGACAGCTTTGTGGGCAATAACTTCGCGTTCCGGCCTTATTTTCAACAGGCCATTGCCGGGGATCCCTCCTCTTACCTGGCCCTGGGCACCACCTCCAAGAAACGGGGAGCCTATTACGGCCATCCGGTGTATGGGAAAAAGGAAGGGCCCCTGGGAGTAGTGGTAGTCAAGGCCTCCATCGAAAACATAGAAGAAGAACTGGGTGCGGATAGCGACGAAATTATACTGGTGACTGATCCTGCGGGGATTATTTTCATTTCCAGCCGCAAAGACTGGTTGAACCATTCGATCCAGCAACTTTCCACTGAAAGCGCCGCCAAGATCGCCCAGACGGTCCAGTTTGGAGTAGGTCCCTGGCCTTGGACGGGGCTGATCCTGAAAAGTTCCAATGTCGCCGAGGTTGCCCCGGGGGAAGAATATCTGCTGCACCAGTTGGAATTTGACCGGTACCCGGGCTGGCACGTCTTCTACCTCAAGAGCCTCAAGGTCATTGCCAAAACCGTATCCGACCCCATCAGGCGAATCGCGGGACCCATCATTCTGATCTTGCTCCTGCTCATCGGTCTGGCGGTGGGCATCCTCTACCGCAAGGCGAGCCGGGAGCTCACCCGGCGCCGGGAAGCGGAAATGGCCTTGCGCAAAAGCGAAGAGCGTTACCGCGCCCTTTACAACAATACGCCGGCGATGCTGCATTCCGTGGACCCGGCCGGCAGCCTCCTGAGCGTCAGCGACTACTGGTGCGAGATGTCGGGATATTCCCGGGAAGAAGTAATCGGGCGGAATATCCTGGAGTTTCACACCGCCGCGTCCCGACGCTACGCCGAAGAGACGATTTTCCCCGCGTTTCGGAAAAACGGCTTCGTTAAGGATGTTCCCTACCAGTTCGTGAAAAAGAACGGAGAAGTCATCGACATCCTGCTCTGTGCCTTTGGGGAGCGGGACGACCGCGGGGACCTGGTCAGGTCTCTCTCGGTCTCCATCGATGTCACCGAACGGCTGCAAGCGGAAAGGGCCCTGAAGCAGGCCCAGGAGGAGTTGAGCAGCTACTCCCAGGACCTGGAGCGGCAGATCCGCAATCGCACCCGGGAAATCGCCAGCATCTTAAACTATACGCCCGCAGTCATTTATATTAAGGATCAAAACGGCCGCTACACTTTGATCAACCCGCGCTTCGAAAAATTGTTCGGCTTAAGTCAGGAAGAGGTGCGGGGCAAGACCGATTACGACATTTTTCCCCCGGAGACCGCGGATCAGCTCAAAGCCAATGACCTCCAGGTCCTGGCCACCAAAGTGTGCCAACAGGTGGAAGAGCAGATGCCCCAGGCAGACGGGCTGCATACCTATCTCTCGGTCAAGTTCCCCATTTACGACGATGCCCGGGCCGTCAGCGGCCTGTGCAGCATTTCCACCGACATCACCGAAGTGAAAAAGGCCCAGGATCAGTTACGCCGGCTCTCCGGGAGCATCATCGCCGGCCAGGAAAAGGAGCGCACCGCCATTGCCCGGGAGCTGCACGATGAGTTGGGGCAGATGCTCACCGCGCTGCGTCTGGACTGCGTCTGGCTGTCGGCAAGGGTCAAAGGCACGGATACCCTGGCCCGGGAGAGGGCCGCGGGTATGTGCGGCCTGATCGACAAGGGTATCCAGGAAGTACGGGAGATGGCGGTAAGGTTGCGCCCCGGGGTCCTGGACCGGCTGGGGCTGGTGGACGCCCTGGAGTGGTACACCACGGACTTCGAGCGGCGCACCGGCATCACCTGCTTTTTCGAGCGTGAGGGAGTGCCCGCCATCCCGGACAATGTGGCCACCGCGGCTTACCGCATCGCCCAGGAAGCCCTGACCAACGTGGCCCGCCATACCAACGCCAACCTGGTGCACGTGACGCTGCAGTCCGAAGAAGGCCTCCTCACCCTCACCGTGGCCGACAACGGCCAGGGCTTCGACGCCACTAAACTCACCGCGGAAGAAGGCCTGGGCATTGCCGGCATGAAGGAGAGGGCCAGCCTAGCCGGGGGGAAGCTGGAGGTGCAGTCCCAGGCGAGAAAGGGAACTGTCGTCAATTTTATAGTACCCGTTGAGCTGGCCGCGGCGTTGGCCAGTCCGGTTCCCGGGCCACCGCTGAAATTGAACCGGGTTTCTTGAGGGCAGCCATGATTAAAGTCTTACTTGCCGACGACCACGGCATTGTTCGGGCGGGGCTCAGGCGCCTGGTGGAGGAAAGCGGCGACATCACGGTAATCGCCGAGGCCGCGGACGGCCGGGAGGCCATCCGCCTGGCCCAGGAACAGGAACTTGACGTGGCGGTCATCGACCTCACCATGCCGGGCCTGGACGGGTTAGAGGTCATCAGCCAACTCAAGCTCTATCGCCCCAAGCTGCCCGTACTGGTCCTCACCATGCAGGAGGAGGGTCAGTTTGTAGTGCGCGCCCTGGCCGCGGGGGCCAAGGGTTATCTCACCAAGCAATCGGCCCCGGAGCAGTTGGTCAGGGCCATCCGCAAAGTCTATGGCGGGGGGGCGTATCTCTCCGAAACCGCGGCCGAGGCCCTGGCCCTCCATGCGACGCGGGAGACCCCGGGCCGGTCGTTGTTGAGTTCGCTTTCCAACCGAGAAATTGAAGTGCTGCGGCGCCTGGCTTCAGGCCAGACCAACCATGAAATCGCCGACGCCTTTGCCATCAGCGTCAAGACCGTGGACGCCTACCGCCAACGCCTCCTGAAAAAGCTGAAACTGCGCAACAACGCCGAACTGACCCGCTTCGCCATTCAGAACCGGCTGGTCCAGCCCTAGAAAATAGTGCCAAGTTCCTGGTTCCTGGTTCCGAAAAGTTCCGAGCGGTGGCACAGGCCTTCCAGCCTGTGCGGATTACCGGGCGGGCGAGACGCCCGCCCCTACGATTCTTTTCATAATTTATGGGTGGGCCAAAGGCCCATGAGGAACTGCTCTGAAAGTCTTGATGCGCAGGCTGGAAAGCCTGCGCCACCGATGCTTTCATGGTTTTGGGTTAGCTGAAGGTTCATGAATGGCTGGTTCCAAGTTTGAGAATCCATCCAGGCCGAAAAGTTCAAGGTTCAACGTTCTTTCCGAAAAGGGAAGACGGTTCCATTAATTGCCGCCCCATGTTTTTCTCACGCAAGAACGCCCACTCTACCACTTATAGAATTTTTCTTACATTAAGAACCGAAATCCTCTAATTTTCAGGCTGTTTCTCCTCCGCTATAAAGAGGTCAAAGGGGGCTGACACGCTTCTCGGGTCTCTAAACCCCCGTTCCCTTTATTGATAGCCCTGGGCTTGCAGTTAACCCTGAAGAAATGGAGGAGCTATGCGACAAGGGTGGAAAGGCATTTCATTAATGGCGGCCGGCCTGGTGCTGGCGGCTCTAATCCTGCCCGCGGCGGCTTGGAGCACACAAGCGCCCCCGACCCAGCCGGCTGCTGCCCCCGCGGCCGCGGCCAGCAAGACGGTGACCATCGGTTTCACCGCCTCCCAAACCGGAAAGCTCAACGTCGAGGCCATTCGCCAGATCAACGGCCTGAACCTCTGGATTGAGCAGGTGAACAAGGCGGGGGGCATCAAGCTGCCGGACGGCACTGCGATCAAAGTGGCGGCCAAGTTCTATGATGACGAAAGCAACAAGGACCGGGTGCAGGAACTCTATACCCGCCTCATCAACAACGATAAGGCCGATTTCCTGATCAGCCCTTACAGCAGCGGCCTGGCGGATGCCGCGGCCGTGGTCGCCCAGCAGAATAAACGGATCATGATCACTGCCGGCGCCTCCTCAGACTCCACCCATTTCAAGGGTTTTTCACTGGTGTACATGACTTACACCCCGGCTTCCCGGTATCTGACAGGCGCGGTGGACCTGTTGGCCAAATTGGCCCCGGAAGCCAAAAAAATTGCCATCATCCACGAGAAAGACAAGTTTTCCACCGACTCCGTGAACGGCCTGCGGAAGTATGCCGAAGGCAAGGGCTATCAAATCGCCATGTTTGAGGGCTACGACAGCGGCACCACCGATTTCGCCCCCTTCATCAACAAAATTCCTGCGGGGGTGGATGCAGTCATGGGCGGCGGCCATTTTGCGGACACCACTACGCTAACCCGTCAGCTTTATGAAAAAAAGGTCAAGACCAAGATGATCGCCCTGCTGGTGGCCCCGCCGGAGCCTAAGTTCGCGGAATTGGGCGAAGCCTGCATCTCCGTTATTGGGTCCAGTCAGTGGGAACCGGTGGCCAAATATAGTCCGGAGGCGGCCAAAGCCCAGAACGTGGCATGGTTCGGCCCCACTGTCGCTGAGTTTGTCAAGGAGTATCAGGCCAAGTTCGGTAAAGAAGAGCCTTCCTACCACAGCGCCGGGGGCTATGCCGCGGGCCTGATCCTGCAAAAGGCCATCATGCAGGCCGGGTCCACCGACACGGAGAAAGTCAAGGCGGCCCTGGACGCGGAAGACATGTATACCTTTTACGGGCGCATCAAGTTCGATACCACGCCCAAGGCCCACGGGCTGCAGCTTGGCCACGAGATGATCGTCATCCAGTGGCAGAAGGACGCCCAGGGCAAACCCCATAAGGTGGCGGTCTATCCGCCGGCTGCGGCCGTCGGCAAGGCCGTTGTTTGTCCGGAGCGCTAACACCGCAGACGCTCAGGATTTACCAAAGGCAGGGGCACAGCTCGCTGTGCCCCGAACCCGCAAGGGAAAAACTGCCTGGCCTCGACCTCCGCAAGGCGGCGGGGTCCAGAGACGAGAGACGGCAAGTGACACAAATACTTCCTTCCATCATAGACGGTCTGCTCATCGGTTTCGTGTACGGCGTCGCCGCCATGGGCCTGACCCTGATCTGGGGCGTGATGCGGGTCATCAACCTGGGCCATGGCGCCACCATGGCCTTGGGGATGTTCTGCACCTATTTTTTATTCTCCGATTTGGCGGTGAACCCCTACCTGGGGATCCTGGCGGTGGTGGTATTGTCCCTGCTGTTCGGCTTCGTGATTTACGGGGTGGCCTTGCAGCGGGTGATCCAGGCAGGGTATCTCTCCACCCTGCTGGCCACCTTTGCCGTGAATATGATCATTATCGGCGTCGGCACCGCGCTCTTCACCACCTCCCCCCGAAATATCGACTTCTCCGCGGGTTCCATCACCCTGGGGCCGGTTATCCTCCAGGGCACCCGGATGCTGGCGGCCCTGGCCGCGGTGGTGATCACCGGGGCCCTCTATTTGTTTCTTTATTTCACCCGTCCCGGCAAGGCCATCCGGGCGGTGTCCAATAACCGGGCCGCGGCGGAGTTGATGGGGATTCCCTCCTCCTACGTCCTGGCCCTGGCCTTCGGCCTGGGCACCATGCTGGCCGCGGTGGCCGGGGGGCTCACTTCCACCTTCTTCCCCTTCACCATCCTGAGCGGCGCCACCTACCAGTTAAAGTCCTTCGTTATCTGCGTCCTGGGCGGGTTGGGGAATCCCTTAGGCGCGCTCATCGGCGGGTTGTTCCTGGGCGGCTTAGAAGGCGTCATCCCCACCTTTATGCCCGTGAGTTGGGTGCCGGTGGTAGAGTTCGTGTTATTCGTCCTGGTTCTGGTGGTCAAACCCACCGGGCTGCTGGGGGCCAAGTAGATGAATACCTGGCGGCAACCCGGCTTCTGGGTCAGCTTTCTCCTGATCTTCCTGGCGGGCCTGGTGGTCCTGGTCCTGCGTCAGGATACTTTGCGGGAGACGGCCTTTACGGTGCTCATGTTCATCGCCCTGGCCTCCAGCCTGAACATCCTCATGGGCTACACCGGTTACGTCAATTTCGGACACATCGTCTTTTTCGGCCTGGGGGGTTATTTCGGGTTCTACCTGATAAGCGAGATGGGCTGGCCGGTTTATCTGGCGGCGCTGGGGGGCGGAGTCTTGTCCGCCATCATTGCCTACATCATCGGCTGTGCGGTCCTGCGGCTGCGGGGGGCCTATTTCGCCCTGGCCACCATCGGCGTCAACGAGGCGGCCCGGGCCTTTGTCAGCAATTTCGAGCCCTTCGGCGGCTCCACCGGCTTATTTGTCAACTTTGCCGCGTACGACCGCTATGGCGGCGCGGCCCATGCCCTCTGGTTCACTTTCATCCTCCTGTGGCTCGTCACCCTGGCTGTGACCGTGGCGAGCTATTTGGTGAAGCGCTCCCGTTTCGGCCTGGGCCTCAGCGCCATCCGGGAAGATGAAGACACGGCCATGGTCATGGGCGTGAAGGCTCCGCAAGATAAAACCAAGGCGTTTTTGATCTCCGCCTTTTTCCCGGGCCTGGTCGGCACGCTTTATTTCTTTAAAAACGGCAATGTCGAGCCGGATGATGCGTTCCGCTTTCAGATGTCCCTGGAGATCCTGGTGATGGTCATGCTGGGGGGCAAGGGCCTGCTCCTGGGGCCGATTGCCGGAGCCTTCGCGTATGAGCGGCTGCGCGG
>JAKAGH010000369.1 GCA_021817645.1 Deltaproteobacteria bacterium | reverse complement strand
GGCAGACCATCTCCGGGGTGATGGGCTCGATATAGGTGCGGTCGGCCATCTCCGGGTCGGTCATGATGGTGGCGGGGTTGGAGTTGATGAGGACCACTTCATAGCCCTCTTCCCGGAGGGCCTTGCAGGCCTGAGTGCCGGAATAGTCGAATTCGCAGGCCTGGCTGATGATGATGGGCCCGGAACCGATAATCAGGATCTTCTTAATGTCAGTGCGTTTGGGCATACTTTTATTTATCGTTTTTGCGAAATGATTTCAACGCTTAGGGATGAGTTTTCGGATTAAATGTAGGGAGGTGGGGATGAGCAGGCGAAGGGCCGGGCCGGGGGGGGGAAGGCAGGAGGTCAGCTATCAGCTATCGCAGTCAGCTTAATGATTAGAGACCGCGAGGGCAATTTTTATGGAAAAATGTTGTCTACCTGGTGGCGCAGGCGTCTCGCCTGCGCTCCCGTCCCGGTAAACCGCACAGGCTGGAAAGCCTGTGCTACCGCTTAGGACTTTTCGGAAAAGTTGCTCCAGGCCCTTTGGCTCCCCGGCAAATGTGAAAAAAACGTAGGGGCGGGCGTCTCGCCCACCCGTATTAGCGCAGGCGGGACGCCTGCGCCACCAAAAAATAGTGCCCCAGGCTTTCTATCCTGTTGGGATTAACGAGGCGGGCGAGGACGCCCGCCCTACGAGGAGGAGTGGGCCTGCGGCTGCCGCTGGCCCATCTCGGACAACTAAAAACTAAAAACTAAAAACTAAAAACTTATAATTGCCTTACCTCCGCTTTTCCGGGATTTTCATGTCCAGGCTCAGCTGCTTGGCGGTCTGGATGGCGAAGAGATTCACCAAGTCGTTGGCAGCCTGGCCCGGGGCTGCCGCTCCAGCCCCGGCCCCGCCCCATTGAATCTCGGGCACCCAGCGCTGTTTACCGATTTGATCGGCATAATAGCGGTTGACTTCCTTCCAGGCGTTGATCTTGATTTCCAGGGCCGAGTCGGCGTCCATGATCAGGCGGCGGCGCTCCGCTTCGCCCTGGCCCAGCAAGATGCTCTCCTGCTTGCGCTGTTCCGCGGTTTTACGGTCCAGTTCCGCCACTCCCAGGCGCTGCTCGGCCTCGGTCATCTGCTTGGCCTTGATTACTTCCTGCTCCCATTTGGCCTTTTTGGCGTTGGCGAGACCGCGTTGCTCGGCGGTGAGGGCGTCCTGCTCCGCCTCTTTGGCCCGGGCCACCGCAGTCTGCACGGCCATAATGGCCTCCTGCTGCTGGAGGATCTGCTTTTCCACGATGTCATCGTAGGTAATCTGGTTGATGGCCAGGTTGTAACACTTCAAGGAAAACTCCTGGATGGGGGAGGTCTCTTGCCGGGCCATGCCGCCGGGGGCTTTGGAACTTTCCACGATCTTGGTCAGGGTCACGGTTTTTTCGACGCCAGTGATGGGGTCTTTCATCCGCACATCTTGAGTGGTGGTTTGATAAACGCCGTGCAGGGCCTGGTCTTCGATGTAAAAGATCAGCAGAGGCCGCTTCTCGGCGTAGGACTCTTTGGAACTCATGAGCGGGCCGGCCATATAAACCGACTTTTCAAAGACCGTGCCCACCAGGGCATGTTCGATGGCGTCCTGGCTGCCGAACCGGATGTGCAGCCCGGTGAGCGATTTTTCGTCCAGAGGCAGGTCCACCCGCACGGAGCCGGAAATCTTGGCGTGGCCCCCGTCATAGAAGCGGGTTTTCATGGATTGATCAGTTTTGGCGCCTTGATCGGGGCGATAAGAGAACCAATAAGTGAAGCTTTTGCGGTATCTGGTCACCGAGCCCCAGCCCTGCCATTTGAGCCCCGGGGTGGTGTACCAGGTCAAGGTGCCGGAGATGGGGCTCTGGATGACCACGATTTCGTCGGCATCCACGTGTTCAAAGAGCTTGCCCGCGGTGAGGGCGAAGAGAACCAGGATGACCGCGGCGAAGGTGACCGCAAAGGCCCGGCCCGGGGTCCAACTGGGAGGTTTGAGATTCAGGAGGCGGGATTTCCCTGCCTCGGCTTCCTTGATCAAGGCTTGCTCTTTGCCCTTTTCCGGGTCGGTGCTCAAGATCTGCTCCCTCCTTCTTTCATCAGGTCGGCGCGGCGCTGCAACTCCTCCAACTCTTGCCGCTTCTGCTGGATCTGGACGGACAGTTCCGCGTCATGGATTTCCTCCTCGACCTCATGGAGTTCCCGGGAGCGCCTCCGGAAAGAGGGGAAAAGGGGTTGTTTGGTCAAGGCCGGCCAGAAAATCTGGGTGGTCACAAAGGCCGCGATGATCACGGCCAGGAGGATTTCCATGATGACCCCGAAAGCCCACATAATCAAACCTCCTCAAGATGCGGCTGCAGATGGTGGAGAACTAAAAAGCACCGTTTCCGCCTGAATGGGACTTAAAGAGCGATGGACCTTCCCGGGTGTTGCTCCTTGATATCCATATCAAAATATTTATCGAATCGTTGGCGGGAAACTTTATCTTGGGGCCGAATCCGTGGAGAGGCCGCGGCCGGGGCTTTGGGAGAAGACGGCAGGAGGGAATATTGAGCGCTTTTCCCGGTAGCTCTGCGGCTGGCAGAAATTGCCACCGGCCAGCCGCAGCGCTTTCCTGGAGCCGGGTTCAAGGAACAGTGCCGGGGCTTCCCCCTGGGGTTGAGGGCCCCTGGGGCCTGACCGGAGGTTCAGGCGGGGTCAGGGTGGGTCCGTAGGGCGGTGTCACCGCTTGCGGGATCTTGGGCGGCTCGAATTCTGGGAGAATCCCCGATTTGCCGGAGAGGTCCAGAGGCATCTCCCGGGGCCCGGTCTGCATCATCTTCCGGAGCAAGGTGAGGATTTCGGGGGTGAGGTCTTGGGCCGGGCCCGGCGCCTGGCCGCGGCGGATCACACTGTATTTCAAAGCCGGGAGCAGGAGGCTGCCGGGGATGCCGCGGTTGCTGGCCGACAGCTCCAGGAGGCCCCGGATATTATAGACGTTGGTGGAGTTGGGCAGGATCAGGGTGTACCACTCCGTGCCCCTGACGCCGATGATGGCGGTCTGGGTCTGCATGATAAAGTCCGGTTTCTCCATCTTCAGGACTTGCTTGACCACGGTCTGGGCCAGACCCTGGAAGACCTGGAGCAGGACCCGGCGCAGGCCTTGCGGCCGGTCATAGAAGTAGTCC
>JAKAGH010000368.1 GCA_021817645.1 Deltaproteobacteria bacterium | reverse complement strand
TTGGCAAAAGTCTTGAAAAGCACCGACTTGGCTTCAAGCTTGGGCAGCACCGCCAGGGCCCCGACGTTGCCGAATTCATAGACCGCACTGCCATCGGAGATCAGGGCGATGGTGTTGCCCCGGCAGGTATGGCTGTAGGAGGCCAGGGGGTTTTTCTCGATTTCCCGGCACACCGCGCCCACCCCGGGGGTATAGATGCGGCTGAGCACCGACATGTCCCGGATGGGCATCTTGCTCTTCACGCCGATCAGGCCGCGGTAGCGCCGGCGGTAGGATAGGGTGTCGAATTCGGCAGTCATTTGAGATACCTCACAAATTTAGGGAACGGCTTTCCCTTAGGGCCAGTCTTCATAAATTGCGTGGCAAGTATTCTGGAAGGCCTTAGAAATACCGGTTTTTCAAGTCCCCTTTTTTAAAGGGGGATTTAGGGGGATTTTCGGGCGTTTACATAATCCCCCCACCCCCCTTTAGAAAAGGGGGGAGAAAACTGAAAAAACGAAAAACCAAAAACGAAAAACGGTATTTAATCCACTTTCTCATGGAGAAAGTAGAGAATTTTTACTTTGCCGCCCAACTCCTGCTGCAGGGCCTTTTCATCCGTCAAGTCCCGGGCGCGGATGTAGACGTGGCGTAAACCAGGCGGAGCCCATTCGTATCCGGTCAAAATGCTGGCGATGCGTCCGCCGTGGGCCCGGATGACGTCGGTGATCTCTTTGATGGACCCGGGCTGGTCTGCCAGTTCAAAGCCCATGGCCCACTCTCCCTGATAGATCCCGGAGATGGAGACAAAGGCCCGGAAAATGTCGCCCTTGGTGATGATGCCCTCCAACCCCCCTTCCGGGTTGACCACCGGCAGGGCCGAGATGTTGTGTTTGAGCATGACGGCCGCGGCTTTTTCCACGGTATCCGCCGGGGCGATAGTGAAGAGCTGCGTGGGCATCACCGTCCCCACGGTGATCGTATCCAGCAGATAGTAGAGCTCATGAATATCCAGGGCCGTGGCCTTGGAAGGGGAGGCCTCTTTCAGGTCGCGGTCGCTGACAATCCCCGCCAGAGCCCCATTTTTGAGCACGGGCAGGTGCTGGATGCTGTTTTCCCGCATGAGTTTTGAGGCCTTCATAATGGTGTCATCCACCGTGACGGTGATCAGTTTTTTGCTCATTAATTCTCTGACGGGCATGGGTTTACCTCCTTGAAAAAGCCTTGGCGATCAAAAAAGGGGAAGCTATAGAGAATATAAGAATTTCTTTTGGCAATACGAGGTCCAAGCACTAAATCCCCAAATAGGCGCGGCGCACCTCGTCGTTCTTCATGAGGGCCCGGGCTTCCCCCTCCAGGTGCACCCGGCCTTCAGCCAGGACGTAGGCGTAGTCGCTCACGGCCAGGGCCATGGAGACGTTTTGCTCCACCAGGAGCATGGTCAGGCCGGTCTTTTTCAGGCGGGTGAGGGACTCAAACAAGGTGAGCGCCAGCAAGGGGGAGAGGCCCAAAGAGAGTTCGTCCAGCATCAAGACCTCAGGCTCCGCCATCAGGCCCCGGGCCACGGCCACCATCTGCTGCTCCCCGCCGCTCAAGGTGCCGGCCTTCTGTTTGGCCCTTTCGTGCAGCCGGGGAAAAAGCTCAAAGACCTTGTCCAGGTTTTGTTGAAAGGAAGCCCGGGCCCGCCCGGAGAACGCGCCCATCTCCAGGTTTTCGAGCACCGTCATTTCCGTGAAGAGCTGGCGGCCTTCCGGGACCAGGACCATACCCGCCTTGGCCCGGGCGTGGGCCGGCAGGCCCGTGACCTCGCGGCCTTCGAAGGTGACGCTGCCCTGCCAGGGGCGCAGCAGGCCCATGATAGTGCTCAGCAGCGTGGTCTTGCCCACACCGTTGGAGCCCACCAGGGTGGTAAGTTTCCCTTTCTCCAGGCGCAGGTTTACGCCCCAGAGGATCTGGACCCCTTCATAGCCGGAAGTTATGTCATTGACTTCTAAGAGGTTCATAATTTTGATAAATTTCCTTAGATTTTTCCCCCTTTTCTAAAGGGGGGGTAGGGGGGATTTTGATATGCGGTTGGAAATCCCCCTAAATCCCCCTTTTTCAAAGGGGGACCTTAACTCCGTTTAGTTCATCCGTCTTCGCCTGCCTCGTTATCCGCACAGGCTGGAAAGCCTGTACTACCGCTCATTCCGCCATCAACCGAGCGGTCATGTCCGGGTCACCTAGATAGGCTTCGATGACCTGGGGATTGGAGGCCACTTCCTCGGGAGCGCCCCTGGCGATGAGCTGACCGTAATCCAGGACGATGATCCGGTCCGAAATGCTCATCACCGCCTGCATGACGTGCTCGATCATCAGGATGGTGAAGCCCTCGTCCCGAATCTTCCGGAGAGTTTCCATCATGCCCACGATCTCCGAGGGAGTGAGGCCGGCCAGGACCTCGTCCAGGAGCAGGAGATAGGGATTGGCCGCCAGGGCCCGGGCCAGCTCCAGACGCTTCTTTTGGGCCACGTTGAGGTTGCCGGCGAGCTGGTTGGCCCGATCCGCCAGGCCCACCTGGGCCAGGGCGTCATCCGCTTTCCGGGCCGCCTTACCCAGGGAGAGGTGTTCCCGGCCGAAGCAGGCCCCCACCATGACATTTTCCCGCACCGTCAGATCGTTCAAGGGCCGCACCACCTGGTGGGCCCGGGCCAGTCCCCGCCGGGCCACCTCATAGGCAGGCAGGCCGGTGATTTTTTCACCCCGGAAGACCACCTGGCCCTTGGTGGGGGGATAGACGCCGTTGATCACATTGAACAGGGTGGTCTTGCCCGCGCCGTTGGGACCGATGAGCCCCATAATCTCGCCTGCGGTTATGTCAAAGTTAACGTCAGTTAAGGCCTGGAGCCCGCCGAAGCGCTTATGGACTTCCTGAACCTGGAGAATCATTCCAGCCACCTCCTGTACCCGGGCAAGCGTTCCCGCAACCAGCCCACCACGCCCCCGGGGACGAACAGGACAATGAGCAGGAGGATGAGACCGGAAAGGGCCAGGTGCAGATCCTTAAACAGCGGGCTGATAATCAGGTAGCCGCGCAGCCGCTCATACGCGAAGGCTCCGGCAATCGGCCCCAGGAGCAGGCCCTTGCCCCCCAGCATGACCATCACCAGGATCTCCAGGGACATCTGAAAGCGGAACGCATCATC
>JAKAGH010000367.1 GCA_021817645.1 Deltaproteobacteria bacterium | reverse complement strand
TTTGGTCCCGGCCTCAGCCGCATAGCTGGTGCAGTAACCCAGGATCAAAAACAGGCCGATAAACGCCAGCACCATTGCCTTTTTCATCACGCTGTGCTCCTTTGAGTGGTTAGTTTTTAACAAACGCCGATATCAGTTCCGGCCTTATCCTTACAAGATTTCTCTCCTCGCTTTTCCCTGCTTCATCGCGTTCCTGCGCGGTGGCGTCGCTGAATATGTACGTATATCGGCTATCAAAAATCCCTGCATTAATTCTAATATCTTCACAAGAGCGACATCTATCCTCATTTTCAGGAGTTGAGTGATACTGCTGGATTATCGCCAATCTTTTGCTAAACCAGGCGATGACCCCTCATTTTCGTTTATTTTTTTAAACATTATGCGTATTCCAAAAAGCTGATTTCTTTTTTATCCTGGGCGCCCATTGGCTCCAGACTTTTCCGTATCCGTTATTTTCTGTCAGCCGGGCATTCCAGGGATAATTGTCCCCCGAGACCATAGACTGCTTTGATGCAGGATACGTGCCGATTATGACAATGAATGATTATAATGTAATTTTAGATAGTTAATCAATGTCTCTGGCAGCGGCCGAACTGGCTATTTTTTTAGAAATTGGCCAATTTGCCCCCAAGAGTTGGCTAAATAGCCAACCTCTTGTCCAGGAAAGCAGTACTGCCGGGAAAGGAGAACTGCATGAGGATCTAGTTGGGGAAAGGGGATAACAAGGGTGAAAGCGGGCAATGCTGATTATACCCGTTGCCAAAAGTTATTTCCGCCCCCCCTCACCCTCTCTCCCCGCCGGGGGGAGAGGGGATAAAAGGAAAAAACTTTTGGCAAATGCTATAAATCTATCTCTACGCCTCTGCTGAAAAAAAAGGTGAAGCGCAGAGGCGCAGAGTCAATGATGGCCGATGATCTATGACGCCAGGCATGAAGAGGCTTTTTCAGCCGATTTTTTCCCCGAGGACATCATGCACCCAGCTAAGCGCGGCCGAAGTATTGGGGAAGCCGATGGTGCTGGTGAGCAAGATGACAGCATGCACGACCTCCTCCGGCTTGGCCCCGGCCTGGATGGCCCGGCGCGCATGGCTATGCACCGAGCCTTCCGAGCGGATGGCCGCGGCCGCGGCCAACTGGACCAGCTGCGAGGTCTTTTCATCCAGAGGCCCGGTGGTCCTGACCGCCTCCCCCAGCCGCTCCAAAGCCTCCAAAAAAGGCCCATGCTTTTTCTTCAAGAAACTGTACCATGGCGGATAACTTTTCTCGGTCATGTGTTATTTCCTCTCCTAACTGGTCTATTCTTTGGTCATTATCGGTAATGAATGTGATAAATTTAAGCATTGGACCGACTGCAAGCAATGGCAGGCAAGGGGGGAAATAAGGTTATGTCCAGAGAACGGTTATCCCGGGGTTTGATCCAGGTCTATACCGGGGACGGCAAAGGCAAGACCACTTGCGCCCTGGGTCTAGCCATGCGGGCGGTGGGTCAGGGCTTTAAGGTATATATGGTGCAGTTTATGAAAGGACGGGAGACCGGCGAATCCCGGACCGCGGCCCGCCTCTCCCCGGAGATGACTTTGCGCTACTTCGGCCGCCCCGGCCTGGTCAATCTCCGCTCTCCCGACCCGGAAGACCTGGCCCTGGTCCGGGAAGGCTGGTCTTTGGCCCGACAGGTGCTGGCCGCAGGGGACCACGACCTGGTAATCCTGGATGAGATCAACCTGGCCCTGACCTTCAACCTGATTCCCCAGGAAGAGGCCCTGGAGGCTTTACGCCAGCGGCCCCCCTGGGTGGAGGTGGTCCTCACCGGCCGCCAGGCCCCCCCGGAAGTGGTGGCCCTGGCGGATTTGGTCACGGAAATGCGCCCCGTGAAACACTACTACGAAGCCGGAGTGAAGTCCCGGCGGGGCATTGAGTGGTAGGCGGAGCAGGGGCCAAGTTTCATGGGTCAGGGGGGATGAAAAATAGGTTTTGTCCTCGGACTGGAACCAGTTTTATCCCCCCCTTTGAAAAAGGGGGTTAGGGGGGATTTGGTAAGCGTCTGATATCTCGCCAAATTCAAAATTTACAAGGGGATTTTGGTTTTCGCCACGCCTGAATTTTCCCCTGGAGATAATCTCTCACAACCTGATGGCGGGAAGAAGATATTTCCCTGCCCCCTGTCTTTTGGCCCTGCTCACTGCTTACCGCTCACTCAAAAAAACATCCCCAACACCCCCCAGGCCCCGGCCCGGCTCAGATAGAGCATCCCAAAAGTCAGACCAGCCATGATCAGGGAGGTGGTGTAGAGGACATGCACTGCCTGGCGGTAGTGGTACGCGGCCAGGGGGTGATGCGGGTCGCCGATGGCGGGTTTCTTCACTACCTGCCCGAAGTAGGTGCTGGGCCCTCCCAGGCGGACCCCCAGGGCCCCGGCCATGGCGGCCTCGGGCCAGCCGGCGTTGGGGCTCGAAGCCCGGCGGGCGTCCCGGCGCAGGATGCGCCAGGCGCCCCGGGGGTCCAGGCCCGCCAGCGCCGCGGCCAGCACCATGAGGATGCCGGTCAGGCGGGCCGGCAGGTAGTTCAAGAGATCATCGGCCCGGGCCGCCACCTTGCCGAACCGGGCATAGCGGTAATTTTTGTAGCCCACCATGGAATCCATGGTATTGGCGGCTTTATAGAGGAACAGCCCGGGCAGACCCAGCAGCAGCGTGAAGAACATGGGCGCCACCACCCCGTCGGCCAGATTTTCCGCCACGGTTTCGATGACCCCCCGTCTGATTTCCTCCGGCCCCAGTTCGCTGGTCTCCCGGCCCACGACCCTGGCCAGTCGGGACCGGGCCTCTTCCAGGGTCCCCCGGGCCAAGGCTTCCTCCACCCGGCGGGACTCGTAATGCAGGCTGCGGGTGGCCAGGCCGGCATAGAGGAAATAGATGAGAAGCACGGCCCCGGCCAGCCGGGGCAGGATGGCCGCGGCGCCCAGCACCCCCAGAGCCCCGGCCAGGGCGGTACCCATCACCGCCAGCCAGAAGAACACCCCCTCCCCTACCCGAGGTTGGTAAAGGACTTCTTCCCAGACCTCAATGGCCCGGCCTAAGAAACGGATGGGATGGGGCCACCCCGGAGGGTCCCCCAGCAGCAGATCCAACAGATAACCCACCAGAAAAGGAAAGGCCAGGCCCATGGTTTGCTCCTATC
>JAKAGH010000366.1 GCA_021817645.1 Deltaproteobacteria bacterium | reverse complement strand
AAGCAGTCCTTCAGAGATGACCCCCGTCAAAGTGCTACCTCCCATGATTTGGTTTGCTTACCGTACGGTGATGTTTGCCGTCACCCACACTCATATGTTACCATACCCCCTTATAATGTCAACTAATTAATATTATTACATATTTAGCAGTGCGCCTGCTAACCAGGTAAAAAAGAGGCGGTTTTGACTCAGCAATCGTGCGGGTTTGCGGACAGCGTGAAAAACAGGCAGGGGGTCATGCAGTATCCATGCAGGTTTAAGGGGCATTCTGAGTGATTTGTGGGTAAATTTTGAGTAAGCCCACCCATAACTTGCTTACTTTGTTGTATAAAATAGGTGCTGCGTGTGGGTAATTTCCTAATGAATGTAAACTAATTCTCCCAAAAAGTTCCCAAAGGGATAAAAAGGGACAGAAAAAATGACGGCCAGGGGTTCGGGTCATCAACCCTGACCCCCGGCCATAAATTTAGGTGAATATTTAGGTGAATATTAGGTGATTTCATACCTCGTTTTAGGGGGTTGTAGCGAGTGATATTCTCTTGAGTGTTCCGGGGGGCAAGCCATCAAAACCACACAAGAAAATGTAAATCGCCGTTAGTCAGTATAACCACTGCTAAGTGGTGGAAATCGCACTTAAAATCCCTCGGGGTTCGCCCCGTGCCGGTTCGAGTCCGGCCCCAGGCACCATTTTTCACGGACTTACGGCAAAAAATGTTGCTGCCAATTTGGGCACCTTCACCTGGGGATTACCCCCGTCAGAAAGGCTTACATTCGTGCGCATTTTTTCACGTATTAAATGAAGGACTCATTTCCTGCGGTCTTTATAGGCATAGGGTGGGGCGAGGGAGGCACATATTCAATATTACCCAAGATAGCAAATAGTTGAGACCTATTGATGCGTTTGGGGATAGTTTCAGATTAGGGTTAAATTAGGAGTTCGGAAAGGATTGAGCCATCAATTTGTACCCAGAATCTAAAATCCGTATCCCAGCCCCTTGCTGATCCTCGCAGAGAAGGGGTTTTTTTTTTGGTATAACGTCCATTCATGGGTAATAAATGGGTTTAACTGAAAGGCACCAGAAGAAGCTAACGGAGGTGGGGAAAAATTTGCTCCTGATCGACAAGCAGAGGAGGGGAGGGGGGAGCTCAAAGGAGCGGATATTTTAAGTATAGAGAAAACCAATTGCTTTGTTATGAACTGGGGATAAATACAAGCAGATATCTCGTCATTTCGGCTCAGAAGGATATCATTTTTTCCCGGGCCGGGAAGACACCTTTAATAATAAGGACGATTACCAGCGGAAAACTCGATTTCTTCCTTTCCTGCGCTACCCTATCGCTTGTATGTTCACCAAAGTCAGTAGCAGTACATTTAATTATTAGTGCCCCTGGTTAATGGCGGCGGCCCAGGCGGTTGCGGATGGCCAAAAGGAACATGGCCGCCTGGCCGAGAATGAGAAAATGGCTGAGCGCGCTCAGGAACTGGCCTCCGGTGGTGATGGGCTGCGGCCATGCGGGCCGCGTCAGGCTGGTTAACTCCAGGAGGTAAATAGCGGCTTCTGAGAAACCGGCCAGGCGGCCATCGGCAGTTTGCAGTCCCAACCATTGAAGCAAACCGGCCACCCCGGCCACCAGCCCCACGAGGCATCCCAGGGCCCGGAGAGGCCGCTCGCCATAACCGCTCAAAACCAGGTAGAGGTTATACCAGGAGAGGGGAAACCACCGCCGCCAAGGGCTGGCCTGGCGATGCATTTCCATCTCGCCGTAATGAAAATCCCCGGCCTGCTTCAGGTCCCCTTCCTGTTCATAGTCGAGCTTGAGGTAGCGGTAGAGTTCCCCCACCCTGGCGCATAGCCTCTCATAATCAAGCCCCTGCTCCCTCCTAGTGATACTGAGAACATAGGGGTCCTCCTTTCTCCGCAACAATATCTCATCATAGATTGCCTGGCGGCCCTGATATGCATACCAGCGGACATTATGAAACTCCATCCGCCGCAGGTCGGTGCCCAGGAAGCTCGCCAGGGCGAGGGAGAGGTCTTGAAATTGGAGTCGCCCCCAGGGGCCGAAAGCGAGATATTGAAAATAAGCAATGAGAGGCAAACGGCCGGCAATTTCCCGCGGTTCGTTGATACCTTGAAAGATGGCCAGGCTCTCAAAGATGGCGTCGCGGAAATCGGCTTCTCCTGTTATTTCCGTATCCTTAAAAAGAACCTGGCCGGCAAACCGGGCCTTTTCAAAAAGAGCCGCCTGGGCGAATCCGGCATGAGAAAAATCAGCCCCCGCAACGAATTCAGCGTCGCGGAAATCGGCCCATCCGGCGAATTTAGCTCCATGAAAATTGGCAAATTTCTTAAATTTCTGTCGGGGAAAAGAAACCGGGCCAGGAAAAAATACTTCCCTAAAATCGAAGTCCTCACTGCTCAATTTGTCTTGCAGGGCCTGGTCAAAAGCGTTTTTATCCTTTTCAGGTATTAAGGAATGAAGGATGCACAATCCCTCCGGATCCGTCTCCCATGACGGGTTTTCGCAATAATGCCCTTCCCAGGAATACTTCATCCAGCTTTTGCAGGTGGACATAAATGGACCTTGAAGGAGCAGAGATTACCAGTTTCCCGGGAGCTGCTTGGGGAATTCAATAATAAATTTTGCTCCGGCCCCGGGTTTACTCCAGGCCAGCAGGCGGCCGCCGTATTTCTCCAGAAGATGGAGGCTCACCTTTATTCCCAGGTGACTGCTATCGGCCTCCCGCCGATCACCTGGAATTAGCAAATGTTGCCTCAGTTTTCCTACATCCAGGCCGGGGCCGTTGTCTTCTACTTCCACGGCCACCTTGCTATCTCTTTCCTTCACTCTTATCTGGATACGGTCGGCGTATTTCATGGCGTTACCGACAATATTCTGCAAGATGACTTCCATGGTATAGGGTTCGAAGGGAAAGACGAGAGAACACCGGCATTCCTCGCAGGCACAGCCCTCAATTTGCACCTGCATTTCCTTGTCCCCGAACCGTAGCCCCTTCAGGTCGTCTATGCAATGGATCAGGACGGGATAAATGTCCCGGGGAGAGAGATTTAAAGTGTCGCTAGTAAGGGCCTTGAGGAACAAGACTTCCTGCCCGAGGGTGTGGGTCAGGCGTTGGGCGGCATCTTCTACCACACTGAAATTGTTCAGCAGAGAGCCGAATTCCGAGTGCAATTCT
>JAKAGH010000365.1 GCA_021817645.1 Deltaproteobacteria bacterium | reverse complement strand
AAATTGGTGGTAGCACAGGCTTTTCAGCCTGTGCGGCTGAACGAGGCGGGAGGGGACGCCCGCCCGCTACGCTTTTTTCATGATCTCCAAGGCCACCCGGGCCGCCCGCCGGGACGCGCCCGGCCCTCCCAGGCGTTCAATGATGCGGGCCAGGCCTAAGCGCAGGGTATCCAGGCGCGGCCGGTCTCCGATCAGCGCTAAGACCTCCCGGGCCAGACTTTCCGGAGTAAAAAAATGCTGGAGCAACTCCGGAAAGAGCCGCTCCCCGGCTAGCAGGTTGGCCATGCCCACGTGCTCCACCCGGACCAGCAGACGGCCCACCGCAAAGGTCAGGGGGGAGACACGATAGACAATAATGGAAGGCGTTGCGGCCAGGGCCGCCTCCACCGTGGCCGTGCCGGAGGCCACCACCGCCAGATGCGCCGCGGCCAAGGCGGCGTAGGATTGTCCCTCGATGATTTTGAGGGAAAGTCTAAGGTCCACAGGCGAGACGCCGGTGCTACTGGCCCCTGGCCCCAAGTTCGCCACCATCTCCTCCACCAGTCCCCGGGGCGCGGTGGACGCCAGGGGTAGAAGGAACTGGGTTTGGGGAATGGCCTCTTGGATGAGCGCGGCCGCCTGCAGCATGGTGGGGAGGTGCCGTTCGATCTCACTGGCCCGGCTGCCGGGGAGCAGGGCCAGAGTGAGCCGCTGGGGGTCCAGCCCCCATCCCTCCAACAGCGCCTGGCGGGGACGCGGGGGGGGCAGGGTTTCCATGAAGGGGTGTCCCACATAGACCGCAGACACTCCCTTTTCCCGGTAAAATTCGGCCTCAAAGGGAAAGATGACCACCATCCGGTCCACCAGACGGGCGATGGTGCGCACCCGGTAGGTGCGCCAGGCCCAGACCTGGGGGCTGATGTAATACATCACCGGCACCCGGTAATACTTGGCCAGCCGGGCCACCCAGAAATTGAAGTCCGGAAAATCCACCAGGATGGCGAGAGCGGGACGTTCTTCTTTCAGAGACCGGCGGATGTCCCGTAAGGCCCGGAACACCGTGGGGAGCCGGCCCGCCACCTCCGAGAGCCCCACCACGGCCAGCGCCTCGGCCGGGCAGAGAATCCGCACCCCCTGGGCGGCCAGGGCCTCCCCCCCCACTCCGAAAAACTCCGCCCGCGGCATTTGCTCCTTGATGGCCGCCACCAGCCGGGCCGCGTGGTGGTCGCCGGAAGCCTCGCCCGCGACGACGAGAATTTTTTTATTCATCCCTTGGCTTTGCGCATGCCGCTGATGATTTCCAGGGCCAGGGAAAGCGCGGCCCGGCCAGCCTCGCCATTGACCCGGGGTTCTTCCTGTTTCCGGACTGCGGCCACAAAGTTGACGATTTCCTTGAACAGCACATCCTCCTGGGAAAAGCGCCGGGTCTCCAGAGCCACACCGGGGATGGGGCCCAGGGCCCCTTCCTGCCGGAAGGCCGCGGTCAGTTCCCGGGCCTCAAAATCCACGGACAGGTAGGCTTCGGGCTGGAAGAGGCGGAATTTGCGCATGCTTTTAAAGGACATGCGGGAGGCCGTGAGGTTGGCGATGCAACCGTCCGCAAACTCCAGGCGCACGTTGGCCAAATCGATCATCTCGGTGAGGACTGACACCCCTGCGGCCCGGATTTCCTGGACCTGGGAAGGCACCAGGCTCAGGACATGATCCAGGTCATGGATCATCAGGTCCAGGACCACGTCCACGTCGGTGCCCCGTTCCTTGTAGAAGGAGAGGCGGTGGCTTTCAATGAACCGGGGCCGGGTCACCCGCGCTTTCAGTTCTTCCATGGCGGAATTGAAGCGCTCCAGGTGGCCCACCACCAAAAGCAGGCCCCGGTCCCGGGCCAAACCCACCAGGGCGTCGGCCTCGGCCACGCTGGTGGCCAGGGGTTTTTCCACCAGCACCTGGCGACCCTGCTCCAGGCAGTCCCGGACCACGGGGAAATGGACGGTGGTGGGCACGGCCACGCTTACCGCCTCCACCAGGGGCAGCAGCTCCCGGTAATCAGTAAAGGCCCGGGTGTGGAGGGCCGCAGCCACTTCCCGGGCGCGCTCGGGGTTGACGTCGGCCACCCCCACCAGGTCCACGTCCGGCAGGGCCGCATATTTGTCGGCGTGGAAGCGGCCCAGGTAACCCACGCCGATTACTCCTGCTTTCAAGGTCATACTCATATCCTGATGTAAGGATTAAAAAACTGTATGCTAAATGTCTGCGCAGATGCTCGAAAAGCGGGCTCTCGAGTCCCCCTTTTATAAAGGGGGATTCAGAGGGATTATCGAGCGCTCATTTAATCCCCCCTGCCCCCCTTTAGAACAAGAGGGAATTGATTGCCCGGGGGAGAAGCGGCAGCCCGCCGGGTCCCGCGTCTCTCATCTTACCGGATAAGGTGGCCCCAAGGCAACGAAAACCGGGGTGTAAATTCGTTTGACATCCACGGGCCGATGGGTTAGTAAGACTTTTTAACACTAATGAGGGACGAGAGATGGTGGAGAAAGCAAAAAGCATCTGGCTGGACGGCAAATTCATCTCCTGGGACGAAGCCCGGGTCCATATTTTAACCCACTCCCTGCACTACGGCTTGGGGGTCTTTGAAGGGATCAGGGCCTACTGCTGCGCTGACGGCCGCACCGCCATCTTCCGCCTGCCGGAGCACATCCGGCGCCTGTTTGATTCCGCCCACATCATGCAAATGGATATTCCTTTCGCCAAGGAGGCAGTGGCCGGGGCCTGCTGTGAAATCTTGCGGGTCAACCAGCAAAAAGAGGCCTATATCCGCCCCCTGGCCTTTGTGGGCGAGGGGGTCATGGGGCTGCACCCCCAGAAAAACCCCATTCAACTGGCCATCATCAGTTGGGTCTGGGGGGCGTATTTGGGAGACGAAGGCCTGAAAAACGGCATCCGGGGGAAGATTTCCTCCTATGCCCGCCATCATGTCAACGTGACCATGACCAAGGCCAAGACCACGGGAAATTATGTCAACTCCATCATGGCCAAGCGGGAGGCCACGCAATTAGGCTATGATGAAGCCATTATGCTGGATACCGATGGTTACGTGGCCGAAGCCTCAGGAGAAAACATCTTCATCGTCCGGGACGGCGTGTTGAAGACCCCGCCTTTCACGGCGGTGCTCTCGGGGATTACCCGGGACTCCATCATCACCCTGGCCGGAGATCTGGGGATACCGG
>JAKAGH010000046.1 GCA_021817645.1 Deltaproteobacteria bacterium | reverse complement strand
TTTATTCCGAAAACCGAAAACGGCATTATAGTTGCGGCTTACTCTTATGAAACTCCGTAGCCTGCTCAAACGCATAAGCCGCCTGCAACAACACCGCCTCCCCTAAAGGCGGCCCCATGAGCTGCAAGCCGATGGGCAGGCCCCCGCCGCTGAAACCGCAGGGCACCGAGATGCCGGGGATGCCGGCCAGGTTGGCGGAGATGGTGAAAATGTCCGACAGGTACATGGTCAAGGGATCGGCCACCTTCTCCCCCAGGCGGAACGCGGGCGTGGGGGAAACCGGGGTGGCCAGCAGATCGCACTGTTTAAAGGCCGTGTCGAAATCCCCCCGAATCAGAGCCCGGACCTGGGAACCTTTGCGGTAGTAGGCGTCGTAGTAGCCCGCGGACAGGGCGTAAGTGCCCAGCATGATGCGCCGCCGCACTTCCGCGCCGAACCCCTGGGTGCGGGTGGCCCCGTACATCTCCAGGAGGTTTTTGCCCTCGGCCCGGACCCCGTATTTCACGCCGTCGTAGCGGGCCAGGTTGGAGGAGGCTTCGGCCACCGCCACCAGGTAATACACGGCCACGGCATATTCGGTGTGGGGCAGGCTCACTTCCACCAGTTCCGCGTCCAGGCCCGCCAGGGTCTGATGCGCTCCCCGCACCGCGGCCGCCACTTCCGGGTCCAGGCCCGGGCCGAAGTATTCTCTAGGCACGCCGATCTTGAGCCCCTTGATCTCCCGCCCCAGGCTTTCCAGGTAATCGGGCGCGGCCGCGTCCAAACAAGTGGAGTCCCGGGGGTCGGGCCCGGCGATCACCTGGAGCAGCAAGGCCGCGTCCCGCACCTCTTTGGTGAGCGGCCCGATCTGGTCCAGGGAGGAGGCATAGGCCACTAACCCATAGCGGGAGACCCGCCCATAGGTGGGCTTTAAGCCCACCACCCCGCAGTGGCTCGCGGGCTGACGGATGGAGCCCCCGGTGTCCGACCCCAGGGAAGCGATGCAAAAATCCGCGGCCACCGCCGCGGCGGAGCCGCCGCTGGAGCCGCCGGGAATGCACTCCCGGTTCCAGGGGTTGTGGGTGGGGCCGAAGGCCGAATTCTCCGTGGACGAGCCCATGGCGAACTCATCCATATTCAGCTTGCCCAAAAAGACCGCGCCCGCCTGCCGCAACCGGGCGCAGACCGTGGCGTCGAAGGGCGGGACAAAATTCTCCAGGATGCGGGACCCGCAGGTGGTCCGCAAACCCCGGGTGACGAGCACGTCCTTCAAAGCCAGGGGAATGCCGGTTAAAGGCGTGGCTGCGCCCCGGGCCAACCTAGCCTCTGCGTCCCTGGCCTGGGCCCGGGCTCCGTCCGCGTCCACGGTGAGATAGGCGTGAAGTTGCCCGTCCAGCTGCCCGATGCGCTCCAAAAGCTGGTCCGTGACCTCGAGCGGCGACACCTCCCGCCGGGCCAGCAACGGCGCCAGTTGACTGATGCTCAGGCTGTATAATGCGTCCGTCATTAACCTTTCCTAATATTACGTCCCAAAATCCAAGGGTCTTTGTATTTAGGGGAAATTCCTTAGCATTTCCCCCATTTTCTAAAGGGGGGTCAGGGGGGATTATGTAAGCACTCCAAATCCCCCTATATCCCCCTTTTTCAAAGGGGGACTTAAAAACCGTCTTTTAAAGTTGCCTTCCCCATAACCGAAAACTGAAAACCGAAGACCGTCTTCAAATGATTCGGGGCACCACGAAATTCCCCTCTTCCCGCTCCGGCGCGTTGTCCAGGGCCTCTTCCCGGGGCAGCCCGGTTTTGACCGCATCTTCCCGGAAGGCATTGAAGACCGGCAAGACGTGGGCCATGGGCGTCACCCCCGTGGTGTCCAGTTCCTGCAATTTCTCCACGTAGGCCAAAATATCGTTGAGCTGCCGGGTGAACAGCTCCACTTCCGCGGGCTCCAGAGCCAGCCGCGCCAGCTGCGCCACATGCAGCACTTCTTCCCTGGTCAGGGCCATGCTTTTCTCTCCTCAGCCGGCCCTTAAGCTCCAGGGCCGAAGCTATTAACAGGTTATTATATAACCCCCCTGCGGTTAAGAATAAAAGATAATTTTCTCGGCCGGGCCGGACCTGACCCGATATCCGGTCAGCAGGAGCCGCCCAAGCCCCGCTCATTCCGAATTGCCACCAAACGGCGGGGTTTTGTAGGGGGCACCCGTGTGTGTCCCCTGGAGGCTCGCAAAAGAACAATCCCCCGGTCCCTAAAAATCAATACGATCGTAGAATTAACCCAGTGCTATTGCGAGCACCAGGGCGGACACACGGGTCCGCCCCTACCCTCCCCCCGGGCCACCGGGTAAGGAGAAAAGGCAGGCCGGTGGTGGAATGATCATTGAAAACGGGAAACAATTATGGAATCATGGGGTTTGCTCAGCGAACTTGCAGTTTTTTTTGGGTTATGGTGGCAAATATTTCCATTATTTATTATAGTAATTTCAGGATCATTAAATGGTGAAGAAATCCAAAGAAATTCCGGATATTTCCCGCTTACGGGAGACGGCCCGGCAGGTCCGTCTCGATATTGTGGAAATGCTGCACCGGGCTAACTCCGGACACACGGGTGGGTCACTGTCGGCCACCGATATCCTGGTGGCCTTATTTTTCGCGCAGATGCGCCTTAACCCCCAGGACCCCTGCTGGCCCGTGCGGGACCGCTTCGTCCTTTCCAAGGGCCACGCAGCGCCGGCCCTGTACGCGGTGCTCTCCCGGCTGGGCTTTTTCCCCCGGGAGGAACTGTTCACCCTGCGTCAGTTCGGCAGTTCCTTGCAGGGCCATCCGGATTCCAGCTGCACTCCGGGAGTGGAGGTGCCCACCGGCTCTCTGGGCCAGGGTCTCTCCATTGCCAACGGCATGGCCCTGGCGGCCCGCCTCAACGGCAACGGCGTGCGGGTTTATGCCTTGCTGGGAGACGGCGAAATCCAGGAAGGGCAAATCTGGGAAGCGGCCATGTCTGCGGCCCATTACCACCTGGATAACCTGACGGCCATCCTGGACCGGAACCGGCTGCAGATTGACGGTCACACCGCCGAGGTGATGAGTCTCGAGCCCGTGGCCCAGAAATGGGAAGCCTTCGGCTGGCATACCCTCGAAGTCAATGGGCACGATTTCCCGGAACTGCTCGACGCCCTGAAAGACGCGGAGAAGTTTAAGGGCCGGCCCACCATGATCATCGCCCACACGGTGAAGGGCAAAGGGGTGTCCATCTTCGAAAACCAGGTAAAATATCACGGGGTGGCCCCCAACAAAGAAGAATATGAGCAGGCCTTGAAAGAGTTGCAGGCCGATTAACCAGGGTTTTCAGTTTTCGGTTTTCAGCTAAAAATCAGTTGCCAGTTGAGCTCGGGCTATCAGGTTTGATTTCCAACTTTGAACCTTGAACTTTTCATAAATTAGGAGTGGAATTGTCCGCCAAAGAAAGCACCCGGGTCGAATACGGTAAGGCCCTGCTGCAGTTGGGAGAAGAAAACGAGGATATCGTCGCCCTGGACGCGGACCTGTCCGGGTCCACGCAGACGAAGCATTTCGCCAAGGCCTTTCCCGATCGCTTCTTTAACATGGGCGTAGCCGAGCAGGATATGGTGGGCACCGCCGCGGGGCTGGCCCTGGGGGGGAAAATCCCCTTTGCCAGCACCTTTGCCATGTTTGCCACCGGCCGGGCCTGGGAGCAGATCCGCCAAAGCATTGCCTACGCCAAGCTCAACGTCAAGATCGTGGCCAGCCACGGGGGCATCAGCGTCGGCGAAGACGGCGGCTCCCACCAGGCCGTGGAGGACCTGGCCCTGATGCGCATCCTCCCCAACATGGTGGTCCTGGTGCCGGCGGACGGTCCGGAAACCCGGGCCATGGTGCGTTGGGCCGCGGACTACCAGGGGCCGGTGTACATCCGCACCGGGCGTACGGCCTTCCCCGTGATTTTTCCGGAGCACCACCGCTTTGAGCTGGGCCGGGGCCAGATCTTGCGGGAAGGAAAGGACGTCACCCTGGCAGGCATCGGTCTGCTGGTGCATCATTGCCTGGCGGCCGCCGATCTGCTGGCCCAGGAGGGGGTCTCCGCCCGGGTCCTCAATCTCTCCTGCCTGAAACCCCTGGACTGGCAGCTGGTGGTGGACTCCGCCCGGCGCACCGGGGCGCTGGTCACCGCCGAAGAGCACATGGCCACCGGGGGACTGGGCAGCGCCGTGAGCGAAGTCTTGGCCGAACACTACCCCGTGCCCCTGCAGCGGGTCGGCCTCCGGGACATCTTCGGCACCTCCGGCCAGGCGGAACTGCTCCTGAAGCATTACGGCCTGATGCCCGATGATATTAAAAGAGCCGCCCACAAGGCGATGGCGCGCAAGGACAGCCGCTGAAATAACTTAGTCGGGCCCGTGGATTCCGGTCATTCCCCAAGACCGCGCTTCCCCGGCCTGCAGACGCAGAAGGGTCAGTCGAGTGAAACTTTTTAAAAACAAAAACTCCCGAACCAGCCCCGGTTGGTTCTCATGCCGGATACTTTCCCTCTTTTTGGCCCTTTTCCTCGCTGCTTCCTGGACCGGGCCGGCAGCCGCAGCTTCCGCCCAAGACTATGAATACCTGCGGTTGCTCACGGAAGCTTTCAACGAAATCTCCCAAAAATACGTCTGGAAAAAGGGCGAAGAAGAAATGATCTATGGGTCACTCCGGGGTCTGATGAATTCCCTGGACCCTGATTCTTCTTTCCTCACCCCCCAGGAATACCAGCAGGTTTTGAGCGGGCAAAAGGGACTCGGCGCCGAAGCCGGGGTCGATTTGGTGTACAAAGACACCCTTCTCACGGTGGTCGCAGTGACGGAGGACGGGCCCGCCTGGCGCGCCGGATTACGGCCGGGGGATCACATTCTCAAGATCAATGGGCAACTGGTGCGCAATCTCACTACCCAGGAAGCCAATCGCCGCTTCCAGGGAAAAGCGGGGACTTCGCTCAACGTGCAGGTTTTGCGCAACGGCCTGCTCAAGCCCCTGGAGTTAAAGGTAACCCTGGAGCCTCTGGCCCCGGTGGCGGTAACCCATAAGATCCTGAAGGATGCCTACGCCTATGTCCGCGTGCCTTCCTTTACCCCGGAGACTGTAGGGGAGTTGGCTGCGACCCTGAAGCAATTGCGGCAGCGCGCGGGGCTGCGGGGTATCGTGCTCGACCTGCGCAATAATGCCCGGGGGAATATCGACCTGGCGGTGCGTGCGGCTTCCTTGTTCCTGGGGGAAAAAGAGGTGCTCTCCACCCGGGGCCGCCCGCCGGAGCCGAACCAGACTTATCAAGGTGTAGCCCGGGAGGAAGTCTTTAAGCCCAGTCTGCCCCTGGTGGTGCTGGTGGACGGCGGCACGGCCAGGGCCGCGGAAGTTCTGGCCGGAGCCCTCAGAGACCAATCCCAGGCCGTGCTTCTGGGGAGCAAGACCGTGGGTCTGTGCGGTGTCACCAAGACTCTGCCTCTCCAGGACGGTTCGGCGTTGGTGATGACCGTGGCCCAATGTTACACCCCCAAGGGCCAGAAGATTCACGGCAAAGGCCTGGAACCCGAGGTCGCAGGCAAAACGCCGGCCGCGTCTGAAGCCAGCGCCACTCCTCCGGCCAAAGTCCCTCCGGAGCAGGATCCCTGGGTGAACCAGGCGTTGGAAATTTTGAAGAGCGGTAAGCCCCGGAAAGTAGCGGAAAAGGTGGAAAAACCATGATGTCGTCCTGGAGGCGGAAAGGCACCCCGAAGACCGCTAAAAAAATATTGGGGATCGCTTCGAGCCTGTTACTGATTTTGGTCCTCGGTGCTGGCCTGTTCCCGGGGGGTTCTCCGGCAGGGGCCGGTTCCAGGTCCGCTCCCTTATCCTTGGCCTCTCTGCCGGAGGCAATTTCCCCGGCCGCGGACGCTAAACTTAAGGTCCTGGCCCAGGCCCTGGCCCTGGTGGAAGAGCAGTATGTGGAGCCCAAGTCCCCCAAGGATTTAATCTACGGGACTATCCAGGGCGCAGTGAGCACCCTGGATTCCCACTCCTCTTTTATGACCCCGGAAGAATACCGGGAATTGCAGATCGAGACCAAAGGCAAGTTCAGCGGCATCGGCATCGAAATCACCCTGAAAGACCGGATCCTGACGGTGGTCTCTCCCATTGAAGGCACTCCTGCCTACCGCGCGGGCCTCCTGGCCGGTGATCAGATCGTCAAGATCAATGGCGCAACCACGAAAAACATGTCCCTCACCGAAGCGGTGAAATCGATCCGGGGACCCAAAGGCAGTAAGGTGGTCCTGTCCATTAACCGGCAAGGGTTTGCCCAGCCCAAGGATTTTGTCATCGTCCGGGAAATCATTCCCATCCGCAGCGTCAAAGCCCGGATTATCGATGGCGGCATCGGCTATGTCCGGGTGACCAACTTCCAGGACCAGACCGACTCCGACTTGCATGGCTATCTGACGAAGATGCACCAGCGCCTCAATCCCTTTAAGGGCCTGATCCTGGACCTGCGCAATGACCCGGGGGGCTTGCTGGAACAGGCGGTGCGGGTATCGGATGAATTTCTCAATTCCGGGCTGATCGTTTATACGGAAGGGCGCAGCGCCCACCAAAGCATGCGTTTTTACGCCCATCCCGGAGAGAAAACCGGGGTGCCCGCGCCCATGGTGGTCTTGATTAATGAAGGCAGCGCCTCTGCTTCGGAGATTGTGGCCGGTGCCCTCAAGGATCAAAAACGGGCCTATATCGTCGGCTCGAAAAGCTTTGGCAAGGGTTCGGTGCAAACCATTATTCCCCTGGAAGACGGCTCAGCCCTGCGCCTGACCACCGCCCTCTATTACACTCCCAGCGGCATCACCATCCAGGACAAGGGTATTATCCCGGATGAGGTGGTCAAGGAGCCGGAAATCCCTTCGGGCAAGGACCTCCAGAAATTCCGGGAAGAGACTCTGACCAAGCACATGCGCAAAGAGGGACTCACGGATAAACCCTGGAGCCAACCCGTCACCGAGGCGGAGTTGAAGCAGGACCCGCAATTGAAGCGGGCCGTGGAGATTCTCCAAAACTGGCCGCCCAAAAAGATGGCCCAAAAGCCGGAGCAGCAGCCTAAGTAAGAGGTTTTGGTTTTCAGTTTCGGTTTTCGGTAAAAACCAAAACCACGCTTTCGGAAAGTTTGAGGGGGAATGATTTAATCATTCCCCCCTTTTTTCTGGGGGGGGATAAGGGCGATTTCTTATTAAATTTTTTTCCACTACCCCTTCCCTTCTTACCTTCCTTAACCCATTAATTATTTAAGACTAGCATTTATTCGATCCCAGGAATTAAAAGGTCTACTGCCTTGCGCGCAAAACGGAAAACGGAAAACGGAAAACGCCCTCCCTCAAGCCCGCAGGGCTTGGTGGCCATTATCGGCCGGGCCAACGTGGGCAAATCCACCCTTTTTAACCGGCTGACCCGCACCTCCCAGGCCCTGGTGGCGGATTTTCCCGGGGTTACCCGGGATCGCCTCTACGGCACCGTGGACTGGGAAGACCATTCCTTCCTGCTGGTGGACACCGGCGGCCTGGTGGGCGGGGAGGAGGAACTGGGGGAACTGGTGCGCCGCCAGGCCGCGGCCGCGGTGGCCGAAGCCGACCTCATCCTCCTGTTGATGGACGGCAAAGAAGGCCCCCAGGCCGGCGACAGCGAGGTGATCGATTATCTACGGCGCACCGCCAAGCCCTTTTTGCTGGTGGTCAATAAGATCGACCACATAGGTAGGGAAGAACTGCTGCCGGAGTTCTACCGCTTCGGGATCGACCCCATTTTCCCCGTGGCCGCGGCCCACGGCCTGGGCATCGAGACCCTGCTGGCGGCCCTGGTCCAGAAACTCCCCAGTCCCGAGGAAACCGAGGCGGCGCCCCCGGGCATTCGGGTGGCCATCCTGGGCCGCCCCAACGTGGGGAAATCTTCCCTGGTCAACCACTTCCTGGGAGAAGAGCGCCTCCTGGTGAGCCACCTGCCGGGCACCACCCGGGATATCGTGGACACCCCTTTAACCTGGCAGGACCAGGACTATGTCCTGGTGGATACCGCGGGGCTCCGCCGTCCCAGTCAGGTGGCCGCGGGCCTGGAGAGGCGGATGGTCCTGAAGGCCATCAAGGCCCTATCCCGGGCGGAGGTGGCGCTGCTACTGCTGGACGCCCAGGAGGGGCTGACCCATCAAGACCTGCGCATCGCCAGGCTCATCGCGGACCAGGGCAAGGGCTGCCTGATTCTGATCAATAAATGGGACCTGGTGCAACCAGACGCCCAGCAGGCCCAAAAGGTCAAGGACGAGGTGGCCGCGGGCCTGGAGTTCATGGCCTACGTGCCGGTGCTGACGATCTCCGCCAAAACCGGCTATCACCTGGCCCGGATCTTTCCCCTGGTCAACGACATCTATGACCAGAGCCGGAGCCGGGTGTCCACCGGGAAACTCAACCTGCTCCTCAAGGAGATAACCGACCGGGTGCCTCCGGCCCGTTACCGGGACCGCGCGGTAAAATTTCTTTATCTGACCCAGGCCGAAGTCCAGCCCCCCACCTTTATCGCCTTTGTCAACCAGCCGGCCGGGGTCAAGGACTCCTACCGCCGTTATTTCGTGAAGCAATTGCGGGAGAAACTGAAGCTGCCCTATGCGCCGCTGCGTCTTTACCTGAAAGGCAGAAAACGCCGGGATTAGCCGAACAGAGGTCGAGGCCACCAAGGCAGAATTAATGGCGTCCATCGGCGTTTATCGGCGGCGAATATTTAACCGCCGATAAACGCCGATGGACGCCATTCTACACCCCGATCCTCAGAAAAAATTCGCTTTGCGTCTTCCCGGTAATGGCGGCTAATGCAGATGTGAACTCAAAGAGATATGGCAATGAGGGTGGAAGGAGTCAATGAAATAGTAATCCCCACCCCTTCCCTCTGCTGCCGGGATGGGGCTATTGAGGAAAAGCCGAGGATTGCCAGGGAGTTTTAAACTTTTACCAATCGCAGTGTAGGACGTCCGCCCTGTTGGTGTTCCGACTTGAGTGAGTTGCCTCTTTTCAGGGCGTTTTTGACCCGGACCCCGTTAATCAGGAAGTAGGCGATCACCGCCCGTTCCCAGGCGGGAGAGATCTCCAATTGCTCCATACGGGATTTGAAATAATTGAGTAGCTCATTAAGGTCCGGTTCGTCGTAGGCTAGTACTCGGTCAGCTAAGCGTTCGATGGCTTCCGCGATCATGAATGAGGTTTTTCTCCTCCAAACTATTTTCTGTCCCATCGGGAACACTAAAACACATGGGACAAAATGTCAACGAAAAATATTCAGGTCGCGTCTCCCTGCTCCAGGGTGGCGATCACCTGCAGGAGACGCCGCACCTCGGCCCGCAAAATCTCTTCCCCCTGGGCCGCGGTAGCTTGAGTTGGATCGCCCCATACCCCTCCGGGCCAATAGCGCCGTTTATCCCGCACCAGGATATACTTGGGAAAAGTGGGCCACTCCTCCGGGGCGGTGCCCTTCACCAGGTGGGGGCAGGCGGCCAGCATGAGCGCAGTCTCCACCTCCCCGGCGTGGGAGTCGCCCTTGGTGCGCAGCAGATGGGGGTTGGCCGTGAGCACCTCCCGGAGCAAATCCAGGACGTTGACCACCGCCACCCGGATTTCCGGCAGCTCAGCCAGCAACGTCTCCGCCGCCTCCAGGAGAGCGGCCATATGGGTGCCGCCCGCATGGCCGCTGATGATGACCAGCTGACCAAAACCCTGACGGCAAAATTCCCGGCCCAGGTCCCGGACCAGGGCCCGCAGCGTGTCTCCGGAAAGACTCACCGTGCCCGGGTGCTCCCGGGTGGAGCGGCACACCCCGTAAACCAGGGGCGGCGCCACCACCGCCGGCCGCTCCTGGGCCAGCCGCCGGGCCAACTCCAGGGCGTGAAACGCGTCCGTGCCCAGAGGCAGGTGCGGCCCATGCTCCTCCAGGGAGCCCACGGGCAGGATCACTGTGCGGCTCTTCTCCCGGGCCGCTGCGAACTCCGGCATGGTCAGGTCTTCCCAGTTAGCCATAGCTTGCCCCCAATGCCCCTCTTTAGCTGTGCCGGTAAGTCGGCAAATTACCCTCTGCTCGATTCTAATCCGCCAAGAGCAAATTTAACATGCCGGAGAGGGCTTTAGTTTTCGCCTTAAAATTAACTCCCCAAAGATTGCCGGTGGTGCCGGTGGCATTGGTCGACGTGCCGGTAGTCACCACTTTGGTGGTGAACTGGTATCCGGCCTTGCTGGCCTGGATGGTATACGTGGACGCGGAAGGCACCTGGGCCAGAGCGTAGATGCCCCGGGCATTGGTGGTGGCGGTGTACGTCCCGCCGCCGCTCCTGGTGGCCTGCACCGTGGCCTGGCTGAGGGGCTTGCTCCCCGCCAGCACCCGGCCGCTGATGACTTCTCCGGTGCCGCTGGTATAAACATTGTAAAGACAGTCTTCCACCACGTTGTAATTATCGGGCGAGGGGAGATCGACATTGGGCAGGTTGTACCAGGCATCCCAGGTCCCGCTCCAACCCATGTTGAGATGGTGGTATAGGGTGGACAAATTGTAGCCATAGCCGTCGGCCAGCACGTCGTGCCCCCCCTCGGTGCCGGTTTTGGTGATGCCCAACTCCACCGGCAGGGAGGCATCCAGGTTGGGGTTGATCATCGTTATCAGGCTGGGGGTGGGGATACCATCCTTGGCCCCGCCCACGATGGCATTGCCATACTTAAAGGTGTTGACTAGAGCCGGGCCGACGTCCGAGGTAAAAGCGCTAGATTCCTTGCCGGTATATTCCATCTTGATGGCGGCCCCGGCGTCATGGGTCAGGGCGCCGATGGCCTGCAGTTGCGCGTCCGTGGTTTTGTCGCCTGGGACCGTCACCATATTGTTCCAATCATAGGCTCCCCCGCTGCCATCCCCGCCCCGGAGGGCTTCCAGCTTATCTCTGCCGTCCACCTTGATGGTGAAGGTCGGGGTCCCCACTCCGATTTTGGGATACTGATGGTAGCGCAGCAGTTGGGACATGGCCGTGGCCACGCAGCCGCAAGGGTAATTACTGGCGCTGCCGGCAGCATAAATGGGCGTATAGTAATTGTAGCAAGCCTTGCCCGTGGGTGAGTCAGCCACGGTGGTTTGGGACCACTTGGTTGCTACCAGGGGATCTACCCTTGGGTCCGTGACCGTGGCCAAGCCGGAATCTTGCCCCTGGTTTTCCAAAAGACCGGACTCCGCTCCCATTTGCAAGGATTGCCATT
Organism: Deltaproteobacteria bacterium; assembly: GCA_021817645.1. Classification (GTDB taxonomy): domain Bacteria; phylum Desulfobacterota; class Desulfobaccia; order Desulfobaccales; family 0-14-0-80-60-11; genus SURF-52. The sequence continues at coordinate 2,221 of JAKAGH010000046.1, read as the reverse complement.
TTCTTAAGGCCTGGGCTTGGGAGCCCTGAGGCAGAAAAGGAAGCTTTTCAGCCCGAGCCTGGGCTTGGGCCGCTCTGACTCCGGCCACCCGTTGGGGCACATCTCTGGTGACCAAGGCCCCCAAAGGGTTGGCGCTGGCAGGGTTATATTGTCCTTGGGGGACGAAGGCGATAATCGGCTCCACCAGGTCGTCCCCGGGCACGATGACAAAACCCTGGGGCTCCAGGTAAACGACATAGTAGGCGATTCCCGTTTGCGCCCGAAAGGATTGGACCTCTCTGACCTGCTGGCCCAGGATGACGCCCAGGGGTCTGCCGTCCCGGGCCAGCCAGCCCTGCACCGCCCGTTGGGCCTGGCCGGCAGTGGTGGGCGCGGCCAGGCCTGACGCCGGCAAAAACCAGAGGATCAGGAATATTATTGCCCCGACTTTAGGGGACATCTGTTTCAGAAGTTGCCTCATGGCGCTTATTCCATTCCTTTTTTAGCCTGAATTCCAAAAAGCGATGGAAGGATAAGAAGCACTGCAGAATTTTGGAAGCTGGATTGTTACCACATCGGCCCTACCCTGTCAATCATTTGCAGTCGACTCCAACAGGGATATGACTGCGTCCCTTCTGACCCAATACGGGAGGCCGCCAGGAATGGCTGCTGTCTGGAAAAGTCAAAAGCAGTTGGTCGGTGGGGCGGCCGTCCCTGGCCGCCATAGAGGTTAGCGGGCGGGGACGCCCGCCCCACCAGTATATACATATTTTGCGGGTGAGCCCGCGGCTCAGGGGTGACTGTCCTGAAAAGTTCTTGGTGGCCCAGGCTTTCCAGCCTGGGCGGATTAGCGAGGCGGGCGAGACGCCCGCCCCAGAATTCATCCACATGATATTTAAGAAAAATATTCTTCGAAAGCCGCACTCTTCCCTACTCCGCGACGATCTTCCCCCTCCCGCTCCCCGGCATGATTTTTCCCCCAGGGGAAAAAAACCCTTGACTAAGTTTTTGCTGGCTAGGTATAACAGCATAGTATTTGTTAAAAAATGCACAAGGAGAACGGGCTTTGGAAATCCCTGAGGCCTTGAGCGATTTTTCCTTCGTTTTGGTCTACCTGCTGGCCGCGGGCATCTTTGCCATGGGCCCCATCATTATCGCCTACCTGATCGCGCCCAAAAGCTTCGGCGCCACCCGGGACGCGGTGTATGAATGCGGCATGCCGGCCATCGGCAGCGCCTGGATTCAAGTAGCCGTCATCTACTACCTCTTTGCCTTGCTGTTCCTGGCTTTCGACGTAGACGTGCTCTTTCTCTTCCCGGTGCTGTTGGCCTACGGCAAAGGCTACGTCTGGCGGGACTTTGTGGAAATCACCATTTTTATAGGCATTCTCTCCCTGGTGATCGTTTATGCCTGGTGCAGGGGGGTTTTCAGTTGGAAGCGAAAACAGGTGAACCCTTAATCCATTTGGGCCTCCTGGAAGAGGCCCTGAATCTGGCCCGGGCCAACTCACTGTGGCCCCTGACCTTCGGTCTGGCCTGCTGCGCCATTGAAATGATGGCTGCGGGCGCGGCCCGGTTCGATTTGGACCGCTTCGGGGCCGGGGTCTTCAGGCCATCGCCCCGGCAGTCCGATCTGATGATCGTCGCCGGCACCATCTCCAAAAAGATGGCCCCCGCGGTGGTCCGCCTCTACGAGCAGATGCCCGCGCCCAAGTGGGTGATCGCCATGGGCAACTGCGCCATTTCCGGCGGTCCTTTCTATTATGAAAACCAGTATGCCATCGTGCCCGGAGCCGACCTGATCATTCCCGTGGACGTCTATGTGCCCGGCTGTCCGCCTCGGCCCGAGGGACTGATCGAAGGCATCCTGAAACTGGAAGAAAAGATCACCAAACGGGGTCGTTTAAGGAAGTTCCGCGATGTTGCTAGATAGCATCTCCAAAGCCCTGGCGCCTCTCAACCTGGAAAAGGTGGCCCCCGGGGATTACGCCAAGACGGGCTATCATCTGGAAGTCGCCGCGGCGCCGGCGCAGATGCCGGCAGTGGCCCAGGCCCTGCTCCGGGAAGGCTGCTTCCTGGAGTCCCTCACCGCGGTGGATACCTCTAAGGCAGCCTTTACTCTGGTCTACCATTTCGCCAACTTCACCGAACTCTGCCGGACCGTGGTCCACGCCTCCCTGGCCAAGGAGGATGAGGCCCCCACCATCAGCCACGTCTATCCCGGGGCCGATTGGTACGAGCGG
>JAKAGH010000364.1 GCA_021817645.1 Deltaproteobacteria bacterium | reverse complement strand
AGAAGGTCTACGCCGACCTCTACCAGCAGTGGGAGGCCGCACCCCAGACCGTGCGCTTCCCCCGGGGGGAGACCCTGGAAGAGGTGCGGGCCCGGGCCTGGGCCGCGGTGGAAGAGGTGGTGCAGCGCCATCCCGGGCAGGCAGTCCTGCTGGCGGCCCACCGGGTGGTGAACAAGGTTCTCATCGCCCAGTTCATCGGCCTGGACAACTCCCACTTCTGGCGCATCGGCCAGGACACCACCGCCATCAACCGCTTCCGCCTGGTGGGCGACACCTGGCACATCATCAGCGTCAACGATATCTGCCACCTGCGCAGCCTGAAACGGGGCGCGTACGTGGACTTTTAAAAAACTTAACCACAGAGGCACAGAGGACACAGAGGGACACAGAGAAAAGAGTAATTCGATTTTGGCGCTGCCAGCGCCAAAATTAAATTATTTTTTTTCCTCTGTGATTCTCTGTGTTCTCTGTGTTCTCTGTGTCTCTGTGGTGAAGTTTTTTAAATGACCAGCAGGCGTATAAAACGGATTTTTATTGAGGCCGGGGCTGAAGGTTATGAAATGACCCGGCGTGTCCTGGCGCGGCTGCCGGACCTTCCGGTGGAGGTCATCCCCCACCGGGAAGTCCTCCAGCAGCGGCAAGAGACGCGGGCCGCGTGGACCGCCGCGGCCAAATCCACCCTGCTTCTGGCCGTGCAGAAAGGACCTTTCTGGCGCCCCTGCCCCGGGACCCGGGACTATATCTGCTGCGGCTACCAGGTGCTGCAGGTGGGGCTCAATTGCCCTCTGGACTGCACCTACTGCGTGCTGCAAGGATATCTCAATATTCCGGCCATCACCCTGTTTGTCAATGTGGAGGATTTGCTGGCGGAGTTGGATTGGAATTTGGCGGCAGACCCGGGCAGGGTCTGGCGTTTGGGGACCGGCGAGTTCGGAGACAGCCTGGCCCTGGACGACCTCACGGGCCTCAACTCCCGGCTGATTCCCTATTTTACCCGACAGCCCCGGGCCGTGCTGGAGATCAAGAGCAAATGGCACCTGCTGGAGCCTTTGCTCCCCCTGGGGCCCAATCCCGGGGTGATCTTTGCCTGGTCCCTCAATCCCCCGGAGATCATCCGTGCCGAAGAACGCGGCGCGGCCGCTCTGGCCGCGCGTCTCCAGGCCGCGGCCCGGGCCGCGGCCGCAGGCTTCCGGCTGGCTTTTCATTTTGATCCCCTGATCTTTTTCCCGGGCTGGGAGGACGCCTACCGGCGCACGGTGGAGGTTTTAGGGGCTGCGGTGCCGGCCCGGGCCGTCGCCTGGATCAGTCTGGGAGGGCTGCGTTTTCTCCCGCCCATGCGCGGCCTGATCCACCAGCGCTTTCCTTTAAGCCGGATTGCCGCTCAAGAAATGGTGGCCGCGCCGGATGGCAAGCTGCGTTATTTTAAGGATTTGCGGATCGAAATGTACGCCCGCATGCGGGGCTGGTTGGAGGAAGCAGTGCCCGGGGCTCTCGTCTATCTCTGCATGGAGAGTCCCCGGGTCTGGCAGGCAGTTTGGGGCTGGGAACCTCAAAGCGAGGACCTGGCCCGTCTCTTGGACGGCCAGGCCCTCTCGATCATGAAGTAGATGACCAAAGAAGGCGGGCGAGGACGCCCGCCCCATCTTCAGCCGAACCGTAAACTACTGGTGATTTCGGTTTTTTTGTCCGTAGTGACAATTTCTCCCAACTTCAAGCGTACGCCCTGGGTGGTGAGGTGCTCATCTTCTAACAGGCGCTTAATGGCCTTGATGATATCCAGATCATCCAGAGTATATTCCCGGCGATTGGAGTGCGTGCGGGCCGGTCGGAGATACTCGTCAAAGGATTTTTCCCAATAACGCAGAGTAGATTTCCGCACTCCGGTAAGCTGGGAGATCTGATCAATGGTCAGCATCAAATCTCTGGTTTCTCTTGATGATTGCATGGCTAGCCTCCTAATTGACCCTTTTCAATGCCAGGTTCAATTAACCTCCCATCAGTTTCAAGGCCAATTGGGGAAGGGAATTGGCCTGAGCCAGCATTGCAACGCCTGCCTGGACCAGGACCTGGTTGCGGGTGAATTCCGTCATTTCCGTAGCCACGTCCACGTCAGAGATTTGCGATTCTGCGGCCTGCAGGTTTTCGGCCTGAATCCCCAGGACGGAAACGGTGTTGGCCAGCCGGTTGGCGATGGCGCCCAGATTGGCCCGCATGGTGTCTTTGTTGGCCACCGCAGAATCGATAGCGTCCAGGGACGCCTGGGCCGCGGACTGGGTGCTGATGGTCCAGCCCGCACCTTGGGCCGCAGAGTTCCCCACCCCCAGGGCGGAGGCGGTGGCGGCGCCGATCTTGATATAGTAATAATCTTCCGCCGAGCTATTGCCGGTGCCGAAATGGATCTTCATCTGGTTGCCGGCGCTGCCGTCCAGACCGGTGCCCGAGAGGCTGCCGTCCAGCAGTTTCACGCCGTTGAAGTCCGTGGCATTGGCGATTCGGGTGATTTCCGACGCCATGGCCTGGTATTCGCTGTCCATGATGGCGCGTTGGGCAGTGGTGTAAGTGCCGGTAGCCGCCTGTTCGGCCAGCTCTTTCATCCGGGTCAGCTTTTCATCAATGACCGAAAACGCGCCGTCTGCAGTTTGGATCAGGGAGATGGCATCGTTGGCGTTGCGCACCCCTTGGTCCAGGACGTTGATATCCGTGCGCATCATTTCCCGGACCGCCAGGCCCGCAGCGTCGTCCTGCGCGCTGTTGATCCTGAGGCCTGAAGACAGGCGCTGCACGGAAGTGGCCAGCCGGCCGTAGCTGATGTTCAAACTCCTGGCCGCATTCATTGCCATCAAATTGTGGTTAATAACTAGAGACATGACCCCTTACCTCCTTGTAATCCAGATCAACATCCTTGTCTGGGTTTTGTTGCATTTAACTCTCTTTTCGAAAATCGCTGACAATAACTTTAGAAGAAAAAGCAAAAAAAATGAATTTATGTGGAGAAATCTTAAAGTGCCCCGAAAATAGGCTCTCTCCGCCTGGGGGCAAACTCCAACGCGCATGGAGAAAGGCCAACCTGCTTTCACCCTCCTTGAAAGCGGCTGGAATTAAATATTTATCTGATAACGGCATGTTAGCTTCGGCCTAAAAAAGGCTCCCCAACCTTATAGCTATCGTCTAGTGGGTGTCAGCCGTGTAAAACACGATAATGCAAAAAA
>JAKAGH010000363.1 GCA_021817645.1 Deltaproteobacteria bacterium | reverse complement strand
CGGAGTCTTGCAAATGAGCCTGCACCAGTGCGGCCAGCCGCTCTTTAAAGGTCTGGGCGGCCTTTTTTTCCTGCATCAGGTCGGGCACGCATTTTTCCGCGAACTGGCACCATTCGGCGCAACCCAAGGCAATCTTGGGATTATAAAACATATGGCCGCACCAGGCGCAGCGCCGGCGGGCGTCATCCTTGAAGAACTCGATCTCCGCTCCGCATTTGGGGCATTCCGCCACAAAGATGTCTTCAGGTTTCCAGAAGCGGGTATCCTGGCCGGGACATTTCATCTGTTCCATGGCCTGGCCTCACTTTCCCTTGATTTTCTGCTGCTGGACCACCTGGCCGGTGGTCCCCAGGGTGCAGATGGTGACCGGCAGATCCTTGCCGGAGGCCGCCAGCGCCTGGCGCACAATCTGCACCAGGCCGAAGCAGCACGGGACTTCCATGTTGACGATGGAAATTTCCTGGATGGCGTTTTGCCTCAGGATTTCCGTGAGCTTGGCGGCATGAGCCTCCTGGTCTTCAAACTTGGGGCAGCCGCAAACCAGGGCCCGGCCCTGGAGATAGCAGGAATGGAAATCCCCTGCGGCAAAAGCAGCGCAGTCCGCGGCCACCAGGAGGGAGGCGTCCTTGAAAAAGGGGGCCTGAGGTTGGACCAGTCTCAATTTCACCGGCCAATGGCCCAACGCCGAAGGACTATCGGCCGCAACTCCCTGGGGCTGGAATTGCCGCATGCGGCTGCCGGGGCAGACAAAGGCTTGCAGCTCCGGAGCCGGGGCGGGTTGATGCTCCGCAGCCCCTGGGGCCGGGCCCACAAAGGGCTCCGATTCCCTTTCCTCGATAGTCAGGGCGCCTTGGGGACATTCCCCCAGACAGGCTCCCAGGCCGTCGCAAAAGCGGTCAGCCAGCAATTGGGCCTTGCCGTCCACAATCTGGATGGCCCCTTCAGCACAGGACGGGACGCAGAGGCCGCAGCCGTCGCATTTTTCCTGGTCAATCCGGATAATCTGCCGTTTTTCCATAACCCTATTCCCTTCAGGGATGAAGTAAGGGAGGCTTGCGGCCCGGTGGTCGCCGCCTCCTTTAATTATAGAATAATCCGGCCATCCTCACAGCCCCATGACTTAAGTCAAAGGAGTAAAATATTTGGTGTTTTATGGCAGGGAAGGAACTACAAATTTGGCACTGGAGGTGAGCGGGAGTTACCTAAGTTGGCTGGTCTTAAGCCCTGGCCCCGCCATTTTCAGGGCTAACCTGCGGGATTCTTTTCTTCTTCCCTAATAAACAAAGTAGATTTGGCAGGCCCGGTCCAGGTTCTCCCGGGAAAGGATGGGAGGCAACTGATTAAAGCGGCAATAGTCGATAATTTGCTCCAGCAGGTCCCGGGGATGGCAGGCGTCCATAGAGTGCTGGTTGTTATCATAATAGTTCTGCAGCAAGTATTCCACCGCGTCCGGGTCATAGGCTATTTGATATTGTTGGCAGTTGATTTTGAAGATAGCGATAAATTGGTCCCGGTTCACGTGACTTATCTTCACTTTGGAGCGGATGCGCCTTAAGAAAGCGTCGTCCACCAGGGTGCGGGGCTCCAGGTTGGTGGCGAAAACCAGAAATTGATCGAAGGGGATGCTGAACTTGTGGCCGGTGTGCAGACAAAGGAAGTCCCGGCGGTTTTCCAGGGGGATGATCCAGCGGTTGAGGAGTTCCTGGGGGGAAACCTGCTGCCGGCCGAAGTCGTCGACAATGAACATGCCGTTATTGGCCTTTAGCTGTAAGGGGGCCTCATAATATTTCAAAGTGGGGTTAAAGGCCAGGTCCAGCATGGCCAAGGTCAGTTCCCCCCCCACCAACACCGCAGGGCGGCGGCTCTTGACCCAACGGCGGTCCCCGCCGGTGTCGGGGCTCAGGCCGTTGACTTCCTGGTGGGTCACTTCGTCGAAGACCCGGATCACGTTACCTTCCACATACATGGCATAGGGCACCAGGATGGCGTCATCCCAGATACTGCCCAGCCGCAAGGCGATGGTAGTCTTGCCGTTACCCGGGGGGCCATAAAGAAATAAGGGCTTGCCGCTGACCGAAGCCGGTCCCAATTGGCCCAGGAGTTCCGGAGAGACCACCAGGTTCTGAAAGGCTTGTTGGAGGCGGCCGGGAGTAAGGCTGGTGAGTTGGATACTCTGCAGTTTGACCTGCTGCCAGTAATCTTCCAGGCTGATGGGCGCGGGCCCCACGTAAGAGTCATATTCCAAAAGCTGGGCGGCCCGGCGTTTACCCCCATCCGCGAGGGCATAGCGATGAGTCAGACTCAAGGAGCTGGCCACCGGCCGCAACGCGTCAGGGCCCCGCACCTCCACGTATTTTTCCTTCCGGAGATAATCTATCAATTGGGTGAGGATGGTGGCGGGGAGCTTCAGGCGTTCCACCAGATCCCCCAAGACGAAGACATCCAGGTAAAAGCAGTGTTTCAAAGTGAGGTTGGCCAGAAAGATTTCCGGCACCCCGACATCTTTTAAAGACTGGGGTTGGGGCCGGCTGAGCCAGGGGGAATCAGCCCCGGGCTTCCCGGCCGTAACCGCAGTCTGTGAAGGCATTTCCATATAAACTTGACCTCTCTGCCTACGAATGGATACCTTGAAGGTACATCCCAGAAATCGGCCTGCTGCGAGGAAAACTTTAAGAGCGGGCGGACCGTGGTGATTAAAGGGAAAATCGGGAATTAATTTAAGCTAAAAAAAAAACGTACCGATAAGGATAGCAATAAAGCACGAGGCCACCGAGAAAGGCAAACTATCCGAAAGGATAGGACGCAAAGTCACCGGCCTAAGGCCTTCGGGTTATGGTAGCGGGACCGCCGAAGTGGGCACCCTAGAAGAAATGATGCCCAGGTGCCCTTTACACCTGGGTTTTCTTTAGGTGAGCTCGGTGAGCCGGAACCACGGGTAGTGGCAAAAGGAGGTGAGGACGAAAAAATCTTTAAGCCACGCAGTCTCATGAGTCGAACCTGATGCGACCAAAGTAATCACCGAAAATCCAAAGGAGAAAGAAAATGAAGAGCCTGCTCACCAAAATAAAGAATTTTGTCCGTGAAGAAGAAGGCGCAACTGCGGTGGAATACGGCCTGCTGGTGGCCCTGATCGCCGTGGCTATTATCACCGCAGTGACTACGTTGGGGACGAACCTGTCAGGTTTGTTCGACAAGGTTGCGACCCAGGTC
>JAKAGH010000045.1 GCA_021817645.1 Deltaproteobacteria bacterium | reverse complement strand
TTCCTCGGCCACCTGCCGGGCCTCGCGGTTGGTGTCGGCCACCGCACCCTGGGGCACCGGCACCTGAAATTTCTTCAGCAATTCTTTGGCCTGATATTCGTGAATTTTCATGGAAGGTCCTTTTCTGAATGAAATATCGAGGGGAATAATCAGCGAGTATTTTTTATTTAAGCAGACGAGAGAAGAACGTCAATGAAAAACCGGCGGCAGGGGGGAGCCAGGTGGGGTTTAAGTCCCTTTTTGTAGTTGATATTTAGAGGAATTAACCGGCACTGATCTAATCCCCCCTGCCCCCTCTTTAGAAAAGGGGGGTAAGAAATCAGGATTTCAATGATAGGTGCAGGCGGTTGATTTCCTGGCAACGCCCCTGGGGGTTGATCTTCAAAATCACCCCTTGCAGCTGGATATTCTGGGTGGCCACCTTGAAAGGCTGGGGCAGCTGGCTGAGGAAACGCTCCAGGATGATCTCCTTTTTCATACCGATCACCGAATCCACCGGGCCGGTCATGCCCGCGTCGGTGATGTAGCCGGTGCCCCCCGGGAGGATGCGTTCGTCCGCGGTCTGCACATGGGTATGGGTGCCCACCACCGCACTGACCCGGCCGTCCAGGTGCCAGCCCAGGGCCTGTTTTTCGCTGGTGGCTTCCGCGTGCATGTCGACAATAATCACTTTGACTTCAGGGGGGATGGAGGCCAGGAGAGTATCCACGGTCCGAAAAGGGCACTCCAGGGGGTTCATGAAGACCCGGCCCTCTAGGTTGAGGACCGCGGCCTTTTCTCCGGCCGCGGTCTCCACCAGGCTCAAACCCTGGCCCGGAGTCCCCGGCGGGTAGTTGGCGGGGCGGATCAGCCGGTCCGTGGCCTCCAGGTAAGGGAGAATCTCCTTGTGCTTCCAGATGTGATTGCCGCTGGTGAGGACGTCAATTCCCAGGGCCAGGAGCTGATCGGCGATCAGGGGGGTGATGCCCAGACCGCCGGACGCGTTTTCGCAGTTGGTGATCACCAGGTCGATGAAATGGCGATCCACGACCCGGGACAGGAGTTCTTCCAGGGCCCGGCGCCCGGGCGCACCCACCACATCGCCGATAAAGAGGACATTCATGGACGCGGCGCCTTAGCGGGCGTATTCCACGGCCCGGGTCTCCCGGATGACGGTGACCTTCACCTGGCCCGGATAAGTGAGGTCTTGCTCAATCTTCTTGGCCACCTCCCGGCTGAGGAGGGTCGCCTCTTCATCGCTGACCTTGTCGCTTTCCACGATCAGGCGGATTTCCCGGCCTGCCTGGATGGCGTAAGATTTGCTGATGCCGGTGAAGGAACGGGCGACTTTTTCCAGGTCCTCCAGGCGTTTCACATAAGTTTCCAGCATTTCCCGCCGGGCCCCGGGACGGGCTCCCGACAGGGTATCTGCGGCCTGGACCAGAACGGCCAGCACGCTTTCCGGGGGGATGTCCTCATGGTGGGAAGCTACGGCATGCACCACCTTGGGGGATTCCCCATAGCGCTTGGTCAGGTCGGCGCCGATCAGGGCATGCACCCCTTCTGATTCCTGGTCCACGGCTTTGCCGATGTCATGGAGCAGGCCGGCTCTCTTGGCGTGTTTGACATTGATGCCCAATTCCGCGGCCATGATGCCGGTGAGATAGCAGACCTCCACCGAGTGTTTGAGGACGTTTTGGGAGTAGCTGGTACGGAACTTCAGTTTGCCCAGCAACCTGATGAGGTCCGGATGCAGGCCGTGGACCCCGGTGTCGAAGGCCGCCTCTTCCCCGGCTTCCCGGATGTTACCTTCCAACTCCTGGTTGACCTTGTCCACGATCTCTTCGATGCGTCCGGGATGGATGCGGCCGTCGGAGATGAGACGTTCCAGGCTGCGGCGGGCCACTTCCCGGCGGATGGGATTGAAAGCCGAAAGAATGACCGCCTCCGGAGTGTCGTCGATGATGATGTCGACGCCGGTGGCTGCCTCCAAGGCCCGGATGTTACGGCCTTCCCGGCCGATGATCCGGCCTTTCATCTCCTCATTGGGGAGAGGAACCACGGACACCGTCTGTTCAGCCACATAGTCGCTGGCATAGCGCTTGATGGCCAGGGAGATGATCTCCTTGGCCTTGCGGTCCGCGTGTTCCCGGGCCTCGCCTTCGATGCGCTTGACCATGCGGGCCGCGTCGGCACGGATTTCCCGCTCCATGGACTGGAGGAGCAGGTCCTTGGCCTCCTGGGCGCTCAAGCCCGCCATTTGCTCCAGGCGGGTATTCTGTTCGGCTATCAGCTTCTGGTAACGCTCCCCCTGTAGTTTCAGTTCTTCTTCCTGTTGGGCCGCCTGCCGGTGCTTTTTCACCAGCTCCGTTTCCCGCTCATCCACCACACCGGCCTTTTTTTCCAGGTGTTCTTCCTTTTGCAGCAGGCGCCGCTCTAACTGGTTCAGCTCCTGACGGCGCTCCTGGGTCTCCTTTTCAAAATCCACCTTGATTTGGTACAGATGGTCCTTGGCCTGGAGCTTGGCTTCCTTCTTGATAGCCTCTGCTTCTTTGCCGGCATCATCCAGGATTCTCTTGCCCAGGGACTCCAGGGAGCCGATGTGGGCCTCCATCACGTATTTCCGGTATAAAAATCCCGCCAGAAAGCCGATGCCTAAAAAGGAGCCCTCTAACAGCGTATGCGACAATATATTATTCATGGGAATTCCCTTGTGTATAAGCTAACGATACTGACAGGTATACGGCCCCCTTAGTTAAGGGCGGACCTGTCAGGGCGATGCGCCGGTTGCGGGCGAGGAAATATCAAACCGCGCTGAATTCGCCGGAGAGATAAGAGGGGCGGAAGGTTGGTGGGCGTCAGGGCTGATCATCGTGATCAGCCGGCAAGAGCGTAGCTTAGGCTCTTATCTTAATGGATGTCAGTAGCTTGTCGAAATTTTCCCTTAGCCTCCGATAAAGGAAAATGTGAACTTTGGTTCTGCTGCCATCAGTAACTCACTACTGGGTCCATATTACTAACCGGGGTTAGTATGCCCCGGAATCACCTTTATCTCCCCGCTGTCACTCGCCCCTGGCCTGTCCTTTCCGGATCAGGCCCATGCTGCAGGCCGGTTAAGATCTCCCCCAAACTGCCCCCCTTACGGTCTGGGTGGGGAAGATGAACCGAGGGCCTCCAGCTTTTGAATCAATTGTCTGGATCGGTGCTCAATGTCCGTCCGGAGATTTTGATAATCCTCCTTGCTCTCCAAAAATTCACATGCCAGATTGAGGGCGACCAGGATAGCCAGGTCGGCCAGCGGCGTAGCGGGCAAAGCTCGCTGCAGCTCGCGCAGGTGTTCATCCACCAGACGGGCCACCATTTGCAAGCGTTCTGGGGGGATACTGCCCTTGACCTGAAGGGGCCGCCCCAAAATTTCCACCACTACCACGGGCTCAGGCTCCTGGTTCAATACTAGGCTGATTCCCCTTGATCCAGGATCTCCAGCCTCTTAAGGATTTTATCAATCCGTTGGCGAATAACCTCCCGCTCTTGGGAGACCTTCTCCAAGGCGGCCTCAGCTTCCTGGAGGGCCTGTTCTTTCACGGCCAGGCTTTTCTCCAGGACGGTATTGGCCTCCTTGAGGGTTTCGAACTTCTTGACCAGGGTCTCCAGTCTTTGTTCCAGGTTTGTAAAAAGATCCATTACCACCTAATTTCCCCTGTTTATTTAGTATGATTGTGCCCTTGCGGGGTGGAAAAGTCAAGCCTTTTTCCGGTAATCGGGGCTACGGACTGGCGCAGCCGCTCCGCCAGGTGGGTGTAACGGCGGATGGGCTTATCGTTGCTGATGGCCATGCCCAAGGCCTTTTTGCTGCCCAGCAGGACCACCAAACGGCGGCCCCGGGTGATGCCGGTGTACAACAGATTCCGCTGCAGCAGCAGGAAATGATGGGTGGTGAGCACCAGGAGCACCACCGGGAATTCATTGCCCTGGGCCTTGTGCACGGTGATAGCGTAAGCCAGGGTGATCTCTTCTTTCTCCCCCGGATCATAGGGGATCACCCGGCCCTCAAAGTTCACCAGGAGCTGGCCCGTTTCCCCGGCCACCCCCAAGATCTGGCCGATGTCGCCGTTAAAGACTTCTTTGAAATAATTATTGCGCAGTTGCATGACCTTGTCGCCCCGCCGGAAGGAGCGCCCGGCCCAGATCCAGGTCTCGCTCCGGGCATTGAGGCGCTCCTGGAGGAGATGGTTGAGGGTCTGAATGCCCAGGGGACCCCGGTGCATGGGGGTGATCACCTGCAGGTCCTTGAGGGCATTGAAGCCGTAGCGCCGGGGCAGCTCCTGGGCCACCAGGTCCAGCAGACGCTGCTGCAAGGCCTGGGGCTCGTCCAGTTCCAGAAAAACGAAGTCGGTTTTACCCAGATATTTGGGCAAAACGGGAAATTCTCCCTGGTTGATGCGGTGGGCGTTAACCACGATGAGGCTTTCCCGGGCCTGGCGGTAAATCTGGCTGAGGCGGGCCACTTGGATGACCCCTGAAGCCATCAGGTCTTTTAAGACGTTCCCCGGACCTACCGCAGGCAGCTGGTGAGCGTCTCCCACCAGGATGAGGCGGGCGCCGCCGGGTACGGCCCGGAGCAAATGGTGCATCAGGAAGGTGTCCACCATGGATGTCTCGTCCACCACCACCACCTGGGCCTTCAGAGGGTCTTGGGGGCAGCGGCGGAAACCGCCGGTCTGGGGAGAAAACTCCAGGGCCCGGTGGATGGTGGTGGCCTCGGCGCCGGTGGCTTCACTCAAGCGCTTGGCGGCCCGGCCGGTGGGGGCCATGAGCAGGACCCGGCTTCCCAACCCCCGGTACAGGTCCAGGATGCAGCTGACAATGGTGGTCTTGCCGGTGCCCGGACCGCCGGTGATCACCAGCACCTTTTCCTTCAGGGCCGCAGCCACGGCCAGGGCCTGCTCCGGGGCCAGCTCCAGACCCCGGTTTTTTTGCACCTGGACCACCAGGTCCTCCAGGTGTAGGGGCGGGGTGGCGCTGGGGGTGGCCAACAGGTTGCCCAGCATCCGGGCCACGCCCGTTTCCGCGGCCCAGGCCGGTTTTTTATAAATCCCAGCTCCGTCCGGCAGAGGGTCGATGACCACCCGGTCCTCCCGCTCCAGCCCTTTAAGAGCCCGGACCAGGGGTGCCGCTTCTACCTGCAGTAATTCCTGGGTATGCTGGAGGAGACGCTCCTCCGGCACATAGACATGGCCTTCCCCGGCCATGGTGTCCAGGACGTGGAGCAGGCCCGCGGCCAGCCGGGCCGGGGCCAGGGGGTCCAAATTGAGGCGGGAGGCCAGGCGGTCCGCGGTGAGAAAGCCCAAGCCCTGGATGTCCAGGGCCAGCTGGTAGGGGTTGGTGGTGAGCACCTCCACGGCTTTCACCCCATATTGCTTGCAAATCTTGCTGGCCAGCCCCAAGGTTACCCCCAGACCCTGGAGAGATACCATGACCTCTCTGATGTCTTTCTTGTCTTGCCAGGCCTCCCGGAGCTGGGCCAGACGCTTGGGGCCGAAGCCCGGCACTTCCAGCAGCTTTTCGGGGGTATTGTCGATGACCTCCAGGGTCTTCTCGCCGAAGCGGCCCACCAGGCGCTGGGCCATCTCCTCACCGATGCCCTTGATCACGCCGGAGGCCAGGTATTTCTTGATGCCCGCCACCGTGGCCGGTAGCACCGCATACCACCAGACGGCCCGGAGCTGCTCCCCGTATTTGGGGTGGACTTCGTATTTTCCCTTAATATGGAGCTGCTCCCCCTCCTGGACCGCAGCCAGGGCCCCCACCACGGTGGTGGGATGGCGCGCGCCTTTCACCTTCAGGCGCAGCACCGCGTAGTGGCTTTCCGGATCGGCAAAAGTGATGCGCTCCACCGTGCCCTCCAGGGTTTCCAGGGGCTGGGCGGCGATTTCCGGAGGCAGGGGAGGGGGGGTAAGGGGCAAAGTTTGAACCTGATTTTTATTCTATCATAGCCGGGTTGAACCGGCTCGGTCAATATGCGCCGGGAGGGGATGAAAAAAGAAAAAACTGGAGGGGATGGGTGAGGGTGTTGGGGGGTAGCTTTCAGCTTTTTAAGAAGAGAAACCAAGGTAAAAAACTTAAGGAAAAAAGTTGACCCAATTAAAGCCAATCTCCTGGTATTTAATCATTAAGCTGACCGCTGATAGCTGAAAGCTGACAGCTTATTCTCCCACCGGCTCGGTGAGCACCTTCTGGCTGATGCCTTTGCCCAGGGCCACCCGGCCGCCGTTTAAGCCGACGATGATCAGGCCCCGGTTGTTTTGCAGAATATCCACTTCCCGGCCCAGGTTCAGTCCCAGGGCCAAGAGCCGGGCCCGGAGCATGCGCCCCCCCTGGTAACCGGTAATGCGCACCCGCTGGCCGGAGGGGACCTGGGCCAGGGGACGTTCGGCGAGTTCCAAATTACTGTTCATTATCTACCTTTTTTAAAAAATTAGAGGCCGCGGGCAGGCCCGCAGCCTGCCGGCAGGCCGGACAAAAACCCTGCACCTGCAAGTGATGGTTCTGGATGTAATAGCCGTATTCCCGGGCCAGTTGCTCTTCCAGGCAGTTTAAGAACTGGTTTTCAAACTCCTGGATTTCCCCGCAGCCCAGACACCGCAAATGATTGTGGTGGGAGTGGCCGTAGATATGCTCGTAGTGCCAGTGCCCCTCGCTGAACTCCACCTCCCGGACCAGGCCGCAGTCAATAAACAGGGGCAGGGCCCGGTAAATGGAGGCCTTGGAGACCTTGACCCCCTTTTGCTTCAACTGCAGATAGAGGCCGTCTACGTCGAAATGCCCGTGAATCTCGAAGACTTCCTGGAGAATCCGCTCCCGTTCCCGGGTGCGGCGCAAATCCCTGCGGCGGATATAATCCTGAAATACCTGGAGTTCCGATTCCATGGCCGTTATCTTTAATGAGATTCATTTGCTATAGTAGCTTAATTCTATGACATGTCAAGGATTATTCTTTCTATGTTGGGAAATACTTGGTAAAAAGGCTTAAGAGGGTGGCGGCTACCGCGAGATTTTTTTTCTGTCATCCTGAACGCAGTGAAGGATCTCAACGCCTCGAAAATACAAGATTCTCCGCTTCGCTCAGAATGACAATTGGGGGCAAGTTGAGGTTTTGAAATGGCTTATAGTCTCCCCTACGGCTAGTTGCTTCGATCGCTCCGCTCCCTCAGAATGACAAGAAGAAGAACTTTTTGAAATCACAGTTTGTGATTTCAAAATCTGATGGTCGCTTCAATCCTAAGGAAATCGGCAATCTTGAGGTCACAATCTGTGACCTCAAGTTGGGAGGGGTGGGCGTCTCGCCCCCCTCTGGCGCACAGGCGGGACGCCTGTGCCACCAGGTCCTTTGCTCTCAGTTTTTTTGCGTCTTGCTTTGCGCCTTGGCGTCTTTGCGTGAGGTCAATCTTTTTATAACAGGAAGAAAAGTGGAGGATAAACCAGATATCAACCAGCCAGACCCGGAGTTATCTCCGGAGCGGCAGAAAGAGCTCCAGGGCCTGGCCCGGCGGCTGGGATACCGCTTTAAGGACCTGGGCCTCCTGGATCAGGCCCTGCGCCATAGCTCCTACGCCCATGAGCGGCCCGAGTCCGGCCCCAGCAACGAGCAGTTGGAGTTCCTGGGGGACGCGGTCCTGGCCCTGGTCATCAGCGACCTGCTCCTGGCCTCCTTTCCCCGGAGTTCCGAAGGGGAGTTGTCCCGCAAACGGGCCGCCCTGGTGAATGCCCGGCAGTTGGCGGCGCTGACCCGGCAACTGGATCTGGGCCCCCACCTCCTCCTGGGCCGGGGGGAAGAGAGCCAGGCCGGCCGGGACAAGCCGTCGCTCCTGGCGGATGCCCTGGAGGCGGTGCTGGCCGCCTGTTTTTTGGATGGGGGCTTGAAAGCCGCGCAAACTCTGATCCATCGCCTTTTCGTCCCCCTGCTGGAAACCCAAGCCCGCCTCTCCTGGCAGGATTTTAAAACCGCACTCCAGGAACTCACCCAGGCCCGCTACAAGCTCTCCCCCTCCTACCACCTCCTGGAAGAAAGCGGCCCCAGCCACCACCGGCGCTTCCGGGTGGAGGTGCGGCTGGGTCCCGAACCCCTGGCCCAGGGCGACGGCCCCAGCAAAAAACAGGCGGCCCAAATGGCCGCCCGCTTAGCGTTGGAAAGGTTGGAAGGGGAAGAGCAGTGATCAGTAATCAGTGATCAAGTGATCAGTTCTCGGTAATTCAGTAGTTTTTTGCTGGTTACTGATCACTGATCACTACCTCACTTCCACTCTTCCGCAATATGGATGTGGTCGGTTTCGATTTCCGTCAATGCGGTGAAGACCTGTTGCACCCGGGGCTCCATGGCTTCCTGGGCGGATTGGCTGTAAAAGGCCGCGGCGCGTTTTTCCCGTTCGTGGGCCGCGGCGAAGTTGGCCAAAGGGTCTTTCTGGCAGGCGTGGGTATCCGGTTTGATCTCCGGTTTCGGGACCTTGAGGATCTTGCAGATCGTGGAGGCGTGCTCCGCTTCGATCTTAGACAAGGCTTTGAACATGGCCTGGGCCACCGGGTCCGGCGCACAGTTGGAGGCGCACATATAGAACCCGGCATTGTTGACCTCCAGGTCCAGGGCCTTCACCAGGTTTTCCCGGGAACGGGCGCTGAGGTTGGGAATGTGGTTCCGATCCTGGTATTCCCCAGCGAGGACGATATATTTTTCCGGTGCGCCGCAGAAAGGGCAGTTGGTGGGGGGAGCGGTGCCCAGGTAAGGATCGCCGCAAATCTGACAACGGTAGAGTTGCATTTTCAGCTCCCTCAATTTTAAGGTCGATTAATCGATGCGGTTAAAAAACTTCTTCACCGCTTTGCACACAGGGCAGGAATCCGGCGGTTCCCCTTCCACGGTATGGCCGCAGATGGAACAGACGTAAATCTCCACCATTTTCTTGTCCCCCAGGTTTTTCAGGGCCTTCTGGAAGAGGGCGGCGTGGGTTTTTTCCACTTCGTTGGCAAAGGTGAAGGTGCGCTCCGCTTCTTTGTTCCCTTCGGCCTGGGCCGCGGCGATCATCCGGGGATACATCTCCCGGAATTCCGAAGTCTCGCCGTCAATGGCTTCCTGGAGATTATCCGCGGTGGCTCTGACGCCCTTCAAGACCTTCAAGTGGTTGTGGGCGTGGACGGTTTCCGCAGCGGCCGCAGCCCTGAATAACCGGGCGATTTGGGGGTAGCCTTCCTGCTCCGCTTTTTGGGCAAAGGCCAGGTAACGGCGGTTGGCCTGGGATTCTCCGGCAAAGGCTTCCTTGAGATTCTCTACGCTTTTATCCATTATCATTCTCCTTTGAGTTATTTGCTGTCCACCAGTTTCATGGGCACGCCGCAGCAGACCAACGCGCCGCCGCCCGCCTCCAATACCTTCACTTTGTTGCCGCAAATCTTGCAGACATAGGTCTGTCCCACTGCAATAGGCATTTATCCCTCCGTTTCAGTTTGTCTCTCCTGACAGTCACGGCAGAGGCCCCAAACGGTCAGGCGCTGTTGTTCCGGCAGAAAGCCGTGGAGCATCTCCGGCGTAAAAGAATTTAGCGCCAGCGGCTGCCAGTCCAGGTCGATGATCCGGTGGCAGACCCGGCAGATGAGATGCGCATGTTCCTCAGTAGTCTTGTCGTAGCGGGCCATCTCATGCAAAGGGTTGACCTTGGTGACCAGGCCCTTCTGGCAGAAGACCTCCAGGGTCTTATAAACCGTGTTGAAGGAAATGGCCGGTATCTGGCGGCGCACCTCCTGATAGATCTTTTCCGCGGTGGGGTGATCCGGGAGGTCCTGTAATACGGCCAGGACTGCCAGGCGCTGGGGAGTAACGGCCAGCCGCCGGGCCCGCAATTTTTCCATGGAGGATTCCATTGTTGGATATCAGGTAATAACGATTACTGGATTGTCAAGGGAAGGAAAAAAAAAGGCCGAAAAAAAAGCCGCCCCTCTTGGCCAGGAGGGGCGGCGGCGCAATCCGGGTCAGCGCCCGGCCGGGCTATTAATAGAAATAGGTCAAGCCGGCGTGGACGTAGTTGACGTTAAAGGCAGGGTTTTCCTTATAGAGACCGGCATTGGAGGAATGGCGGAAGCGATAGGCCGCGGTAAAGGCCAACTGGGGCATTAAGGCGATATCTATGCCTCCCCCCACCTGGGGGGTAAAATTGAAGGCATGGGCAATGGCCGGGCTGTCGAAGCTCTCGGTGATCATGCCCGCGCCTCCCTCGACAAAGAACGACATCGCTCCTCCCAGGGGCAGTCTGAGCTTCAGCATGGGGGTAAATCCCAGTTCGAAGCCGGTGCTTTCCGCGTCGGCGACACTGAAGATGCCTTCCACGACAAAGGAGAGACCCACCCCATATCTTTGGCCGGGCTTGATCAGGAAAATGCCCCAATGGGGCAGCAGGCTGTAGAGATGGACTGAGGCATTTTTGGTATTTTTACCATAGCCAAGACGCAATCCCGCCTCATAATTGCCATAGGCGAAATTCGCGCCCCAGGCTCCCCCCGGCAGTGCCAGGAACACTGCCACCAACAGCGCGGCACACCACTTTCTCCCTGCGCGCAGCATCATTCCCCCCCCTTATGCAACGTTCAGGCATTTTGAAAACTGCGAGCAGAGTACCATCGATAGCGGCGAAAGTCAAAGTTTTTGCCGCCAGCGATGGCGCCCGTAAGCTCTTTATTGATGCCGGTGAGACGGCGCCAGCCTTAACGCCGCGCCTCCCAGAAACGGTCTTCCCGGAACCGGGCCGCGGGACCCAGGTCCGCCTCGATGAGGAGCAGGCGGTTGTATTTAGCGATGCGCTCCGAGCGGGACGCGGACCCGGTTTTGATCTGGCCCACCCCGGTGGCCACCGCCAAGTCGGCAATGAAGGTGTCCTCGGTCTCTCCGGAGCGGTGGGAGATGACCGAGCGATAGCCGTGGGTGCGGGCCAGGTTGATGGCGGCCATGGTTTCGGTAACCGTGCCGATCTGGTTGAGTTTGATGAGGATGGCGTTGGCCGCGCCCAAGTCGATACCCTTTTTCAGGTATTGAATGTTGGTGACAAAAATATCATCCCCCACCAACTGCAACCGGTCTCCCAGGGTCCGGGTCAGGTGCTGCCAGCCGTCCCAGTCGTTTTCCGCCAGGCCGTCTTCGATGGAGACAATGGGATAGCGGGAGATCAGGGATTGGTAGTAATCGGTCATGGCCGCGGCAGAGCGCCGGGAACCGTCGCCTTTTTTGAAGACATACTCGCCGGTCGAGTCATCGAAGAATTCGGAGGCCGCGGGATCAAGAGACAGGACCACATCCGCTCCCGGCCGGTAGCCGGCCTTCTCAATGGCTTCCACGATGAGGTCCAGAGCGGCTTCGTGGGACGGGAGGTTAGGGGAGAAGCCCCCTTCATCACCCACCCCGGTGGCCAGACCCCGGGAAGAGAGCACCTTCTTCAGGGTCTGGAAGATCTCGGCGGCCATCCGCAGGGCCTCGGCGAAGGTGGGACCGCCCACCGGCATGATCATGAATTCCTGGATATCCAGATTATTGGTGGCATGGGCCCCGCCGTTAACGATGTTCAGCATGGGCATGGGCAGGATGTCAGCCCCGGTGCCTCCCAGATAACGGTAAAGGGGCAGGCCGGAAAGCGTGGCTCCGGCCCGGGCCACGGCCATGGATACGGCTAAAATAGCGTTGGCCCCCAGGCGGCCCTTATTGGGAGTGCCGTCCAGGGCGCAGAGTTGCCGGTCGATCAGGCCCTGCTCCAGGGGATTCTGACCTTTGAGTGCGGGGGCGATAATTTCCCGGATATGGCTCACCGCCTTGAGCACGCCTTTCCCCTGATAACGGCTGCTGTCCCCATCCCGCAGTTCCAGGGCCTCATGTTCCCCGGTGGAAGCGCCGGAAGGCACTGCGGCCACCGTGCGGATGCCGTTATTCAATTGCACATTAGCCAGCACCGTGGGCTGGCCCCGGGAATCCAGGATCTCCCAGGCGTTAATTGCGTCGATGGTCGCCATATCCCCTCCTAAATACGGTTTTTAGTTTTTAGTTTTAAGTTTTTAGTTTCCGGTTATTAAGTTAAGGATTTTTATTATCTGGAAGAATTAATCCACATTCTTGGTTTATAAATACGAGTTCTAATTTTGAAACTTATTGATATTAAGAGATAATTTAACCAAAAACCAAAAACTTAAAACTAAAAACTGTTTTCCACGCTTATAGCAGAAAAAAGGCCGGGTTTCCACCCCCTGAGGAGGGAAACCCGGGTAAGGTCAGGTCAGACTAAGCGAGCAGCGCTTACGGCTGGCCAGGTTTTTTCTGCTGGTGCTGTTGTTGCGGTTGCTGCGGTTTTTGCTGCGGTTGCGGCTGCGGCCTGGGTTGCGGCTGCGGTGCTACCCGCTGTGGCGCAGGTTGTGGCCGCGGCTGCTGTACTTGCGGCCTGGGTTGCTGCATTTGTGGCTGCGGCCGCGGTTGCTGTACTTGCGGCCGCGGTTGCTGGACTTGTGGCCGCGGCTGCTGGACTTGTGGTTGCGGCCGCGGCTGATATGACGGTGTAGGCGCAGTCCGGGGAGGCGCCGATGGTGGAGTCACGCTCGGTCGGGACTGAGTGGACGGCGCGGTCCCCGGCCTTTGATAACCCGGCCCGGAGGTGGGCGGTTTATAACTGGAAGGCGGTTGGGACGGCGGCTTGTATGTAGTCGACGGTGGCGCTGATGGCGGCTTATAAGTCGACGGCGGTGAAGAGGGCGGCTTGTAGGTAGGCGAAGGAGTGCCTCCCGGCTTGTACGTGGACGGAGGTGTGGTCCCTCCGGGCTTGCTGGGTTGGAAAGTCCCCGCGGGCGGACGGCCGCCTGGCGGAGTCGAGGGTGTATATCCCGGCTTAGTAGTCGGCGGAGTTACCCCGGGTTTAGCGGGAGTCGGCGGGGTCGCCGGCTTAGCCGGGATTGCTCCAGGTTTAGTAGGAGTCGCCGGAGTCGCCGGAGTCGCTCCGGGTTTGGTGGTAGGCGGAGTTACGCCCGGCTTAGCCCCAGGAGTTGTCGGCGTCACTCCCGGCTTGGCGCCCGGAGTGGTCGGGGCAACACCCGGAGTAGTGGGAGTCACACCCGGCTTAGCTCCGGGGGTGGTCGGAATAACACCCGGCTTGGCTCCGGGAGCCGTCGGAGCAACACCCGGTTTAGCCCCCGGAGTGGTGGGGGCTGCCCCCGGAACCCCCGGTTTCGCACCTGGAGTTGTTGGCGGCATTCCCGGCTTGGCGCCTGGCACGGTCGGAGTTGCCCCCGGTTTGAGTGCCGAGGGAGGGGTGGCCTTGCCAGCCAGGGGCGCAGCCACGGGCGCAATTTGTTTATTCGGCGGCAGCTTTTGCACCTGCGCCTGTTGGGCCGGTGTCAGCGGTTTGACCGCCTTGGTGGGCAAAGCCGCACCCACGGCCCCCTTGGTGGGCGGCGCGGCCGCCGTGGCCTTGGGGATTTGGGCCGTCAATGGGGGTGCGTTTTTGGGCGCGGGGATGATATTGGGTTTGCCTAAATTGGCTTGAGCCTGCCTCACGTTGGCCACCGGTCTCACCTG
>JAKAGH010000044.1 GCA_021817645.1 Deltaproteobacteria bacterium | reverse complement strand
GTTTCAACTCGGGCGGGGGCGGCGTTTATAACCTGAGTGGCGGCAGTCTCTCCGCGGGGTTTGAATATATCGGCAATAATGGAGTTGGCACCTTCAATCAGAGCAGCGGCACCAATACTATTAGTAATAACCTCTATCTGGGCGGCTCTCCCGGCAGAGGCGGCACCTATAACCTGGACGGCGGCAGCCTGAAGGCCCCCAACCAATTGGTGGGCTACCACGGCAACGGCATCTTCAATCAGAACGGCGGCAGCAATACTATAGAAAGAGGTTTTGGCCTTATCGGTTTAGTCCTGGGTTTTTGGAATGACGGCAACGGCACTTATAATCTCAACAATGGCAGCCTCTCGGCGTGGTCCGAAACCATCGGCAGGTTTGGAGTCGGCACCTTCAATCAGATCAACGGCGCGAACCAGGTGACAGAGGATCTCACTTTGGGCCTGGGGAATGGCCTGAGTGGCAGCGGCACCTATAATCTGAGCGGCGGCAATTTGTCGGCGGACAGCGAAACCATAGGCTACCGGGGAACCGGCGTCTTTAACCAAAGTGGCGGCAGCAATATAGTGGCCCATGACTTGGTTCTGGGCTATCGTACCACGGGGGTCGGCGTCTATACCCTGAGCGGCGGCACCCTCTCGGTTAACCATGAGTTTATCGGTTACGAAGGCAATGGTTCATTCCTACAAACCGGCGGCGTCCACACTATTGCCGGTGACCTAACCCTTGGGGGCAGTCTCGGCCGCGGCAGTTTGGCCATACTGGGGGGCAGCCTCTCCGTGGGCGGCAATTACACCCAGGATGCCAAAGGCTGCCTGGCATTGGGGATCGCGGCCGCGTCGAACTACCAGAGAATCAATATCGGCGGGACCGCGTCCCTGAACGGCACACTGACTCCGGTGCTCCTGGGCTACCGCCCCCAGGGGAATCAGGTCTTCAATGTCCTGACGGCCGCGGGCGGCCTCAATGGGACTCTCACTCTCACCGATCCCTGGATCGGCCCCACCCTTTACTGGCAGCAGCGTTACTACGCCGACCGCCTCGACCTGCTGACGGCCCGGGACTATGACCACCCAGGGCTGGGCCTCAACTCCAACCAGGCCGCAGTGGGGGCCATGCTCAATGGCCTGGCCGGGACCGCATCCGGGGATCTGGGTGGGGCGCTGGACGCGGTGGACAGGCTGCCCACCAACGGCGAGGTGCAGGACGCGTTCAAACAGATTTCCCCGGATAAGGCCGCTTCCCTGACCACCCTGGGGTTCGCGGGAGCCTATTTGCAGATGCGCAATCTCGCCACCCGCACCACCAATTTGCGCTTCAGACCGGCAAATTTGGGCCGGAGCAGCGGCCTGGAGGGAGTTGATCTGAATTACTCGGGGCAAAAAGGCGTCATGCTGGCCTACAACGGCACCCTCGCCCCGGGCCTGCTCAGCGCCCAAAAGGAATTTTATGGTCCTGAGAGCCGCTGGGGCCTGTTCGCCGACGGCGGCGCCGCGTTCGGCACGCAGAAATCTTCGGTGAACCAGACGGGCTACGACTTCACCCTGGGCGGCTTCACCGCAGGCGGCGACTACCGGGTGGCCGACAATTTTCTCCTGGGCCTGGCCACTGGCTACATTCATACGGCCGCGGGCTTCCACGGCTCTGGGGGGACGGTCAACGCCAATGCCTGGCCCCTCAACGCTTACGCCGCCTATTTCCCCAGCGCTCTCTACGCTTATGGCTCAGTGGGCTACGCCCTCAACCTCTTCGGCCTGGAGCGGGGCCTTAACTTCGGGGGCCTCTCCCGCACCGCCAACAGCGCTACCACCGGCCACCAGTTCAATCTTTACGGCGAAACGGGTTATGACTTTAAGGTCGGGCGCTCCATCCTCACTCCAGCCGCCACCCTGGCCTATTCCCGCATCTGGGTGAACTCCTTCAGCGAAGATAATGCCGGGTCTCTCAATCTGCAGGTGGGCTCCCAGAGCGCGGCTTCCCTGCAAACCGGGCTGGGCGGCCGCCTGACCGTGCCCTTCCCGGCGGGCCAGGTCAAGGTGGCGCCCCAGGTTTACGCCTTCTATCACCACGAATTCGCCAATGGCAGCCGGGGCCTGGACGCCCGCCTCAGCCAGGGCGGCAGCTCCTTCAGTTTCCAAACCGACGCGGCCCCGCGGAATTTTGCGGTGGTGGGCGGCAGCCTGAATCTGGGATTGAAGAAAAACCTCTGGGCCCAAATCAATTACAACGCCGAGGTGGGGCGCGGCAACTATACCGCCCACTTCGTCAACGCCGGGCTGCGTTATGAATATTGAGGGTCTGAAAGATTGTGCTGTTCCAAACATCCGGGGGATTACGCGTACGCAGCAAACACTTGAAATGTGCAAGCTTATGTTTACTTTTGAGATAGTTCTCCGGGAAGAGACATCAATGTGTCGACTCCAGAAATTAGGATGCGTTCCCCGCGCCCTGCGGTTAAAACTGATTTTGACTTTAAAGGAGGTTGACCGAAATGAAGCGTAGCCCGGCCTTATTGTGGTTCATTTTGCTGATATTCTTAACCGTTGCCATCGCCGCGGCCCAAGAGCAGGGAAAAGAAATCAGCGGAAAAGTGACCGGCGCCGCTCAGGACCCGAAGGGATTTGCCGGTGTTACCTTCAATGGGCCCCAGCGGTATGTCTCCATGACCAATTCCACGGGGCAATTCACGGTCAAGAATGTCAAAAAAGGGCGGTATACGGTGACCGTCTCCCAAGGCAATAAGGTGCAAAGCTTTAATGTTGATATTGATGGCGCCAGTAATTTGGATCTGCGGGTTAAATGGTAGACAAGGAGACGCTGTCATGGAAGAACCACAGGAGTCCGGGAAAGACACGCCGAAAGGGTTTAAAATCTGGGATTCAATTAATAAAACCCTGATAACCGTCTTGGTGGCCGCCATAGCAGGTATGGTAAGTTTAATCGGCTATAAAATGGAAAATGATAGGGCTGCATCGGCCGAACATAACAAAGCTATTACGGCTATCAGGGATTCCTGGGTCAAACAGAAAGAATTGGACCTCGATTTGGGGGTCAAAATGTTTCAAACGCTTCTGACCAATTTTCTGCAGACCGGCGGCACTTTGGGGAAGATGGAAAACCTTCGTCAACAGATACTGTTGCTGAAATTGACGTCCTTAAACTTCCAGGACACCCCGATAAATTTAAGAGCCTTGTATGAGGAACTCGATGGCCAAATGACCGATGCCGCTCAGAAAGAGGAATTGCGGAAGATTGCCCAAGAGGTGGCGCGGCGCCAGGCCTTTCGCCTGACCATTCAAAACGGCTGGGATACGGGGGAAATACCGGTAAAAGCGGGCGAGGAGATAGCCCTACGGGAAGATTTGCCGTTCAAAATTCAGGTAAATGAAGTCAAAAACGACAAAATCATGGTCTCCCTCATCCCCTTGGACCCTAACCGGAAACCCCTGAGTTTCTCGGTTGATTATTTTGCCATGCCCATCATTGATAACACCAAGCTGGGAGTTTACCGCGTCTCGGTGATGCGAGTGGCTAACGATCCCCAAAACCAGACAGTACCCAGAATGAGAATTATTGTCTTTGATAGTTATCTGGCACCGGATCGCTTCGATATCAAGGAAAAGACCCACGACTATGAAAAAGAAAATATGGGCATAACCAATATCCAATGAATTTAAAGCCACCCTAGCCTTGAAAGGCCGGCTGTCTGGTCCCGGAGTGCCTTGGAACGTATGCGCCAGAGAAGTCTCCTTTTTCCTATTAATTGGTTAAATGGGAAGTTACTAATCATCTTGAATCTTTTATGGCTCTGGCCAGCAGCCTTGAGTTGGGGCCTGGATGCCTCAGCGGTCGCCGGACATTATTATTTGGCAGGGGTCCAGGAGGTGGGCTCTGAACTGCTGTTACAGCCAGATGGGCGCTTTCAATACTTTTTGGCTTACGGCGCCTATGATGAGAATGCCAGCGGCAACTGGCGCGTGGCTGGCGAGCTGATTATCCTTAATACCTCCGGCGGATATAGCGCGCCGCACTTCGCCCTCAAACAGAGCCTGAGCAAGCCGGAGCAGCCGCTGACGATTCTGGTACAGGATCAAAAGGAACGGGGAATCCCGGGCATCGATGTCTGGGTGGATTACGGGGGCACCAAACCGGAAAGCGGCTATACTCAAGAATACGGCTGGCAAGCACCGGGCACCCAGCGCCACCCCCAGGCCATCGGCCTGGGAATCAGGATGTACGACCTCCAACCGCAGTGGTTCAAGGCGGCCGGCACCTCCCATAATTACTATGTCTTTACCTTTGACCCGGGCGACTTGGGCAAGGCGCGATTCCACCATACGCCTCTGCGATGGGATAACGGCGCGCTCATCATGGAGCGCGGCGGCCGGACGCTGCGGTATGTCAAGGGCAGGGGCCGTTAAGTCCAGAGCAGTCACGGCAACCGGGTTTGCGAAGGCCAAGCCGTCAACATACTACGCCGCCGAAAACTCCATTTATCCAGACCATATCTGTCGGCTTCAAAGCCCTAATCCACCAACAATAAAATTTTTTGCACCTGTCTGTGGCTGGGTTTCTGCAAATTTGCCCGGCATTCTTCATAGACCCGGGCGATGAGACGCGCCTTCTGGTGAATATCCAACTTCAAGCGGCTCTCCTTAATTACTTCCTCTATTTTGACGATAGCCTCGCGCAGCAGGGCGGTTTCGATGGCAGAAATCAATTTTGGGTCGCACTCGCCTGAGACGAACCGCCATAAATCGTATCCTTTTTGATCCCCGCCGCGTAAGAGCCATTCCACAGTAACGTTTGCGAAGACCGCTATTTTATTTAAAGTTTCAAAGTCAGGAATTAGTCCTGATTCATATCGCGAAATAGCGTTTTGCTTAACTCCTAGTTTGTCAGCAAACATTTTTTGGGTCAAACTTCCACGTATTTTTCTAATCCGTTCCGATACCTTTAATATTATCCCTAATTGAGGATATTTATCCTGAGACATTATGCATATTTCCTGAAGTGCGTATATTTTCTCCGACATGCGTATTATTTTGCATTTTTAACCATAAATCAAACACAAAAAGCTAAATATTTCTACTTATCTTCCGATATACTTTTCCAGCGCCACGAAATGATAATCTGCTTAAGTGCGTTTTACTGTTTAGGATCATTCCAGGTTGGCTGTAAAGAATTATTTCGTACTGAATAATCATTGCCTTCTACATGGTCATCGTCCTCTGAAAATACGGATGTGACTATTGAAGTGAGAAGATCTTCTGTTTTTCACTCAATGGAAAAGCGCGGTTAACCCCTTGGATGGTGGAGGTAAAGAAAAATGAAATGGTTTTATAATTTGAAAATCGGCCCTAAGCTTATTGTTTCGTTTTTGCTACTCAGCGCCATTACCGCCATTGTCGGTTTCTTCGGCATAGCCAATATGGCCAAGATAAATGAGATGCTCGACACCCTTTACCAAAGGGAAACCATGGGCATTTCCTATATCAAGGATGCCGATATCCGGTTGATGGATTTTGACCGGAATGAAAAAGATTTTTTACTGGCGGCATCGGAGGCCGACCGGGAAAGATTTCAAAAAAGGATGAATGAGCATGAAAAGGCTATGCTGGAGGACATCGCCAAAGCCAGGCCTTTGTTTGTAACTGCCAGGGCCAAAGAGCTCTTTGCCCAGGTCGAAAAAGTGTGGAGAGAGTACCGGGAGATTAATCAGAAGATGGTTGATCTGGCCAGAAAAGAAGGTCTGGCCAAAGAAAAGGAGTCCACTACTCTATCCCAGGTCAAAGGGAGAGAAAGGTTGCATGCGGTGGAGGCCGTGTTTACGGAACTGACTCAAAATAAGGAAAAAAACTGCAAACGGGTATTCGAAGAGAGTGGCGCCTTGTATGCCCGCAGCCGCTTGACCATGTTTGTCATCGTGGGCGCGGGAGTTTTGATCGGGATGGTCCTGGGATTTTTTATTGCCCGGATGATCAGCAAGCCGGTACAGAAACTGGCCGCGGCGGCCGATAAACTGGCGGTGGGAGATGTCAACGTCAACATCGAGGTGGATACCAAAGATGAGATTGGCATGCTGGCCCAATCCTTCAGAAACATGACCGACAATATCAAAGAAGCCTCCCAGGCGGTAGAGAAAGTCGCGGCTGGAGACCTGCAGGTGGACATCAAGATCAAATCCGACAATGATCTCCTGGGCAAAAGCGTTGATGCTATGCTGCAAATCATCAAAGACTTACTCAGTGAGACCGAAAAATTAACCCGGGCGACCCAGGACGGCAAACTGGATACCCGGGGTAACGGTGGGGCCTATCAAGGAGCCTGGAGCGATCTGGTGAACGGCATCAACAAACTGATAGATGCCTTTGTGGGACCCATCAATGTTACCGCGGAATACATCGATCGCATCAGCAAGGGAGATATCCCCGAAAAAATTAAGGATGACTATAAAGGCGACTTCAACGAAATCAAAAACAATCTCAATATGCTGATTGAGGCGATGAATGAGGTTACCCAGGTGGCCACGGAGCTGGCCAATGGCAACCTGACCATCAAGGTGGCGGAACGTTCCGCCCAGGACAGATTTATGCAAGCCATGGCCAAAATGGTTTCAGGACTGTCCGAGGTGGTGGCCGATATTCAGACCGCGGCCCATCAAGTCATGGCCGGCAGCCAGGAAATGAGTTCCAGTGCGCAGCAGCTTTCCCAGGGCGCGACAGAGCAATCGGCCTCGGTGGAAGAGGTGTCCTCGTCCATGGAGCAGATGGCCGCGAACATCAAGCAAAATTCCGACAATGCCCAGCAGACTGAAAAGATCGCGCTCAAGGCGGCTGAAGATGCCAAAGAGGGAGGCGGCGCGGTAGTGGGAACGGTGACCGCCATGAAAGAGATTGCCGGTAAGATCTCCATTATCGAAGAGATCGCCCGGCAGACCAATCTGCTGGCTCTGAACGCGGCCATCGAGGCGGCTCGCGCCGGGGAACATGGCAAGGGCTTCGCAGTAGTGGCCTCCGAGGTGCGCAAGCTGGCCGAACGCAGCCAGACGGCCGCCGGGGAGATCAACAAACTCTCCGCCTCCAGTGTGGAAGTCGCCGAAAAGGCAGGAGAAATGTTATCAAAGATCGTTCCCGATATCCAAAAAACCGCGGATTTGGTGCAGGAGATTAATTCGGCCAGCAATGAACAGAGGTCGGGCGCGAATCAGATTAATAAGGCGATTCAGCAGTTGGATCAGGTCATTCAGCAAAACGCGGCTGCCTCCGAAGAAATGGCTTCCACTTCCGAGGAGTTGCTAAGTCAGGCAGAACAACTGCAAAATACCATCGGCTTCTTCAGGATCGCGGCCGCGGGGGAATCCGGGGCCGCCAAGACCTTGACCACTCCCAGAATGACGCACCGGCCGGAGGCGGAAAGGCCGGCCCTCAAAAAGCTTGAAAGACTCGGGAGAATCAACCCGGCTCAGGTAATTACCTATCATGCCGGCGCCGCGGAGGAAGCGGACCAAATTAAAGGCGTTACCCTGGACCTGGGCCGGAACAAAGGCGATGGGGAAGATGCCGAATTTGAGAGATATTAGGAGGGAAGAGCATGGGCGTCTCGGTAATTACGGAAACGAGTCAGTACCTGACCTTTAAACTCGAAGACGAGATATTTTCCCTGGATATCTCCAAGGTGCGGGAGGTTTTGGATTTCACCAAGATCACCAAAGTGCCCCAGACTCCTGATTTTATGTTGGGGGTCATCAACTTGCGGGGCAGTGTGGTGCCGGTGGTGGAAATGCGCCGGAAATTCGGCCTGAGCCAGGCGCAGACCACCGTGCACACTTGCATCATCATCGTTGAAATTGAACTCGATGATGAGATTATGGTGCTGGGGGCCCTGGTGGATTCGGTGCAGGAGGTGATGGAATTGGAGCCCGGACAGATTGAACCGCCTCCCCGTATCGGCAGCCGTCTCAATACCAAATTCATCAAAGGGATGGGCAAACGCGACGACGAGTTCATCATTATCTTAGACATTGACAAAGTCTTTTCGGCTGATGAATTTGTCATGGCGCAGCAACTCAGCAGCGAACAATTGTCTGCGGCCCAGAACGAGTAATTCAATCAGCCGCTTCCGGCTATCCCCCGGAACTTGCGCTGGGGGCGACCGGTTGCCAAACCGGTCGCCCTTGGCAATTTGCGGTTAACCCCGCGGTTCCAGGGGGACGAAGAACTTACCGTTGTCCCTTTGCACCAGGAGCAAGAGCTGGTCTTTATCCTGGGACTGGTTAATATTCTTCAAGGCGTCCTTAACTGAGCCCACCGGCTGGCGGTTGACCTCCAAAATGAGGTCCCCCCGCTGCAAACCGGCTTCCTCCGCCCGGCTTCCCGGCTCTATGCCGGCGACCACCACGCCCGTTCCCTCCTGGAGATGGAATTGCTGCGCCATTTGGGGATTAATGTCCCTTAGCTGCAGCCCCCACTTGCCTGCGGCCGGATGTGCCGGCTTCGCAGATGCGGTCTTAGTTCCAGGGAGCTGCCCCACATTCAGGGAAAGTTGTTGTTCTTTCCCATCCCGGAGAATGATCACCGTCACTTTCTGGTGCACCGGGGTGGCCGCTACCAGAACGGGCAAATGCTGGCTATCCGTCACCACCTTGCCGTTGAAAGTGGTGATGACATCACCCCGTTTGATGCCTCCCTGAGCCGCGGGCCCGCCGGGAACGACATCAGCCACCAGCGCCCCTTTGCGGTCCCGAAGGTTCATGGCCTTGGCCAATTCCGGAGTGATGGACTGGATGTTGACGCCCAGGTAACCCCGGGTCACTTCGCCCTTGGCAATCAATTGGGGCACCAGGGGTTTGGCGGTATTCACCGGAATGGCAAAACCAATCCCCTGGCCGTTAGGGATGATGGCGGTATTGATACCCACCAGCTCTCCTTGCATATTCAGGAGGGCGCCCCCGGAGTTCCCGGGGTTGATGGAGGCGTCAGTCTGGATGAAGTCATCGTAAGGTCCGGCCCCGATGGCTCGCCCTTTGGCGCTGACGATGCCGCAGGTCACCGTGTTGTTCAGACCGAAGGGATTGCCGATGGCGACCACCCAATCGCCCACTTGCAGTTGACTGGAGTCCCCCATGGTGACCGCGGGCAAGGGCTTATGGGCTTTCACCTGCAGCACCGCCAGATCGGTTTTGGGGTCCCGGCCCACCACCCGGGCCTGGTACTCCTGCTTGTCGGCCAGGGTGACGGTCACCTCCTTGGCGCCTTCGACTACGTGATTGTTGGTCAGGATGTAGCCGTCTTTGCTGATGATCACCCCCGAGCCCGCACCCTGGGTTTTGAAGTTTTTAGGACCCTGGGGCATTTCCTGAAAAAACTTCTTGAACAGGTCTCCGAAAGGTCCGTCGGGAATCTCCATCTGCGGCTGGTTGAAGCCCGCTTTTTCGACCTTCACCACCTTGATGTTGACCACGGCCGGACTCAACTTTGCCGCCAGCGCGGCAACAGAACCTGGTCTGGCCGCGGGCGGGGCCACCGCGCCTGGAGTTTCGGTGATGAGGGTTTGAGCCACTGTGGGGCGGGTCCAATTCATGCCTGACGATACCAACATGCCTAGCGCCAGGCAGGAGATGGCCACGGCGGAGAGAGTCATTACCTTAAAATATCTGGTATCCAGAAGTTGTTTCCATCTGCTGCTGAGCATCTTTGTCCTCCTTTGATGCTTTCCGGGTTTTCTGCCAACCGCATGCAAACCGCGATTTTTCTGCAGGGCGGACCCATTGGTGGTCCTCCCTGGAGGGGACGCCCACGAGGGTGCGGCCCCTCCAATCCGGGGTAGTTTGATGACGGCTTGGTATTCAAATAACCAGGCAAGATTAAAAGAGGATTAAGCGAAGATTAAGAAGTTCTAATCTTTGAAAAAAACTTGAGGGAAAGAGAAAAATCAGGAAGAGGCAGTAATGGCCGGGTTGCACTCCGCGGGCAGGGAAACCGTGAAAGTGCTGCCCTGGCCCGGCGCGCTTTCCACCTCAATCCTGCCGCCATGGACCGCGGCGATGGATTGGGCGATACTCAGCCCCAGGCCGGCCCCGCCGCCGCTCTGGGACCTGGCTTCGGCAGCCCGGTAAAAACGGTGGAAGATCTGCTTCTGCTCATCCTCGGTCAGACCCATGCCCGTGTCCGAGACTGACAAATGGGCAAATTCGCCGTCACAGCGAAGGGAGAGCGTAACCCTGCCGCCCGCCGGG
Source organism: Deltaproteobacteria bacterium (assembly GCA_021817645.1). Taxonomy (GTDB): domain Bacteria; phylum Desulfobacterota; class Desulfobaccia; order Desulfobaccales; family 0-14-0-80-60-11; genus SURF-52. The sequence goes on along the minus strand of JAKAGH010000044.1, from coordinate 3,344 downwards.
GTGTACTTGATGGCGTTGTCGATCAGGTTCAACAGCAGCCTCCTGAAGTGTTCCCGATCCCCCTGGATGGCGGCAGGCTCCACTATGCCGTAATCAAGGCTTACCCCGTGGTTCTCCGCCAGCAGCCGCATCTGTGCCCCCACCTCTTCCAGGAGTTCGGGCAAGGCCAAAGGCTTCAGGTCCAGCCTTAATACCCCCCGGTCCGCCCGGGCCAGCAACAGGAGACCTGCCACCAGAGAACTGATTCTATCTATTTCCTCCAAACTACTGGCGAGAACTTCCTGGTACTCTTGCGGACTGCGGGGCGAGCGCAGAGCCACTTCGATTTCGCCTTTGATAATGGTGAGAGGCGTTTGCAGTTCATGGGCCGCGTCCGCGCTGAACTGGCGGGTCTGGCGCAAGAAGTCGTCCAACCGGCCGAACATGTCGTTCAGTGTCTGCGCCAACCGGTCCAGTTCATCGCCGGCGCCGGTTTCCTGGACGCGTTCCGCCAAATGCTCTCCGCTGATCCTGCGAGCCGCCTGGGTCATGGTAGCCACTGGTTTCAAGGCCCGCCGGGCCAAAACCCAGCCGCCCACGGACGCCAACAGCAACCCGAAAGGCAGAACCGCGCCCAAAATCCAGAGAAAGCGACGCCGGGTTTGGAAGACATTTTCCAGGGAGATCCCCACCCGCACCAGATCGGTCACACGTCCGTCCTTGATTACCGGCATGGTCAGGACCCGGAAGGGATAGGGGCCCGCACCATCTATGGTCTCGTAGGTGGGGATGCCGCGCAGGGCATCATGTAAGGCTTTGGGGCTGAGGGGGAGCCTGGCGGCAGGAGAGCCGGGCCGGGTCGAACCAGGCCGGCCCCGGGTATCAAACAACTCCAGGGAAGGATTTAACGGCGAGAAGCCAAAGTAGTGGCGAAAAAGCTCATCCACGTCCCTGGGGAAGAAGGCGCGACCCTCAGCCCGGGTCTGCTCCGCCGACACTTTGGCCACCCCATCCAGCGCCGCATCCATGTCATGGGCGAGGGTATAGGCTAACAGGATGTACGCTATCCCCCCCAAGATCAAGAGGGTGACACAGAGAATGCCGGCATACCAGAAAGTGAGCCGGGCCCCGACGGACCTGAGGCGCATGGGTCAGTCCCCTTGCAGCACGTAACCGACGCCCCGCACCGTGTGGAGCAATTTCGGTTCCCGGCCGGAATCGATCTTCTTGCGCAAATAGGTAACGTAAACGTCAATGATATTACTCATGGGATCGAAATCATAATCCCAGACATGCTCCGCGATCATGGTTCTGGTGAGAACCCGTCCGGGGTGACGCATGAAGTAGTCCAGAAGGGCGAACTCCTTGGTGGAGAGATCTATCTTCTCACTACCCCGGAAGACCACCCGCCGGGCCGGGTCGAGGGTGAGGTCTGCCACCCGGAGCAGCGGCGACGCTGCTGCCGCTGGCCGTCTCATTAAGGCCCTGATTCGGGCCAGGAGTTCCTGAAAGGAAAAGGGCTTGGTCAGATAGTCGTCCGCACCGGTATCCAAACCCAGGACCTTATCTTCGATGGCAGCCCGAACGGTGAGGAGCAGAACCGGGGTTTGCCCCTTTTGCCGGCGGAACTCCTGGAGAACGCTCAGTCCATCCATCTTCGGGAGATTGATATCGAGGATCACCAGGTCATAGACCCCATCGAGAGCCATCAACAGACCCTCCCGGCCGTCAAAGGCCACATCCAGGGCATACCCCTCTTCCTCCAGCCCTTTCTTCATAAAGCCGGCCAGCTTTTTTTCGTCTTCAACCACGAGAATCCGCATCAAATGAGCTTCCGGTGAGGAGATTCAATGTCACCCGGGCAACTTTTTGCCAGTCGCTCAGCATATTTTATCATTTTTTTCTGCTGGCGGAATTTTTCTGACCGCAGGCTTTGAAACCTAAGCTGATTCGCTTTAAAGCGCTCCTATGACTCTGGCTTTTACTGCCAAAATGACTAGATTTTTATTTTGAGGACTCATGGGCGCGAGCCCCTCAGGTGTCCGGCAACGTCCTGATATTGAACCAGGGGAATTCTTGTGGCTAAAAAAGGCACGCTGAGCCACTGCTCCACCACATTTTTAGGCTGGGTCCAGCTGTTCTATCTTCCTATCATTGTCATCGGGTTGGGGTTGTGCGTGGTGTCCATCTACTACGCCAAAAGCCACTTAACCGTGCAAACGAGCACCAAAAATCTCATTTCCAGCAACCAAAGGCTCATTAAACTCTCCGACAAGATGGATCAGGCCTTTGGCGGCCGTGACGGACTGGCAGTGGTGGTGGAAAACGCCGAAAAATCGCGCAGCATTGCCTTTGCCCAGGCCCTGGCCGCGGAACTGCGCCGCTATCCGGAGCGCTTCACCGATATGTTTTATCGTCTTGATCCTGACACCTTCAAGCCCTGGGCCCTCTTCTTCCTCCCCCAAGACAACCTTCAAGACCTGCATAAAAATCTGGTGGGCCAGCAAGAATTGCTGGCCGGTCTGACTAAAGACCCCCGTCTCGCCACCTTTTACAGCCTGGTTAACCGGCAGATCGCCCGCGCCACCATTAAAAATCTCTTTACCGGATTCCTGGAGGACCAGAAACAGGAGGGATTGCCGGATGTCACCCTTCTTAACGCCACCCTGGAACAATTAGCCCGGAGCCTGGAAGGCAAGCAGCCGTTTATCTCCCCGTTCGATACCTATTTCCCTCAAGGCATCAGCGACTTAAGCGAACAGGGTTATTTCTTTACTCCCAACGACAAGTTTTTATTGTTTATGGTCACCCAGAAATCGGGAGGATTTTCGGATTCCGTTGACAACCTGGCGCTCCTGCGGCAGATCATTGACCGGCTCCAGGCCCGGTTTCCGGGCTTGAAGGCCGGCGTCACCGGCCCCGATGCCCTTGACGTTGATCAGATGAACGGCTCTTTGCAAGATATCACCCTGGCTACCTGGATCTCCCTGGTGGGGCAATTGGGCCTCCTGTTTTTCTTCCTGCGCAGTTTGAAGCGCCCCCTGGTGGAAGTGATCTCGCTCCTCGTCGGGCTTTGTTGGGTCTTTGGCATGATCACCTTGGTGGTGGGCCATCTCAATCTGCTCTCCGTGGTCTTTGTCCCCTTGATGTTGGGGCTCGCCATAGATTACGGCATCCACTGGTTCTGCCGCCTGCAAGAGGAAGAGGTGGTCAATGACGGGAAGTGCAGCCCTGAGGCCCTGTCGTGTTCATATCGCCAGACCCTCCCGGGTATCTCCTATGCCGGCCTGGCCGCGATGTTCTCTTTTCTGCCCCTCGCTTTCGTGAACTTTCGGGGTTTGTCGGAGTTGGGCATCATTTTGAGA
>JAKAGH010000362.1 GCA_021817645.1 Deltaproteobacteria bacterium | reverse complement strand
GCGGGTCCGTCCCTGGTCATGGCCACTCGCCGGGGCGTGGTGAAGAAGACCGATATCATGAACTTCCAGCGCCCCCGGAGCGGTGGTCTCATCGCCCTGAGCCTGGATGAGGGGGATGAACTGGTGGGCGCGGCCCTGGCCGACGCCAGCCAGGAAATCCTGATCGAAACCCGGCTGGGCAAAGTCATCCGCTTCCCCTCGGAGGAGGTCCGGGACATGGGCCGCGCCGCCCGGGGGGTGCGGGGCATTGACGTGGCCCCGGAAGACGCGGTGGTGGGCATGGAGGTGCTGCAGCCCGGGGGCACCATCCTCACCGTCACGGAACGGGGCTTTGGGAAACGCACCAGCCCGGAGAAATATCCGGGCCAGCACCGGGGGGGCCAGGGCCGCCTGGGCATCCGCGTCACTCCTCGGAACGGCCCGGTAATGGGCCTCCTCCAGGTCCAGGAGGACGACGAAGTCATGCTGGTCACCAATGGCGGTAAGATCCTGCGCCTGGCGGTCAAGGGCATCTCGAAGATCGGCCGGGTCACCCAGGGCGTCAAACTGATGGACGCCGAACCCGGCGAGCAGGTGGTGAGCCTGGCCAAGGTGGCGGAACAGGGAGAAAACGGCGACGGCGACGACGGCGACGACGGCGAGGCTGACCTTGGACTCTCCTGACGTGCAGCCCGTAGCGGTGATCGGCGCCGGCGCCTGGGGCACCACCCTGGCCCAGGTCCTGGCGGAAAAGGGGGTGCCGGTGCGCCTCTGGGTCCGGGAGCCGGAGGTCTTTGCCGGGCTGGCCCGGGACCGGATCAACCACACCTTTCTGCCCGGGGTGCGGTTGTCTGCCCGGATCATGGTAACCCAGGAATTTGCGGTGGCCCTCCAAGGGGTACGGGCCGTCCTGATGTCCGTTCCCTCCCACTATTTCCGGGAAGTGCTTCGGGAGCTGCGTCCCCACCTGCCCCCGGAAACGGTGCTGGTGAGCGCCACCAAGGGCATGGAGATCGAGTCCCTCCTGACCATGGAAGGCGTGGTGCGGGAGGAGCTGGGCGCGGCCGTGGCCTACGCGGTCCTCTCCGGCCCCAGTTTCGCCCGGGAGGTGGCCCAAAAGACCCCCACTGCGGTGACCATCGCTTCCCGCCGCCGGGAAGTGGCACACAACCTGCAACGTCTGTTTTCCACTCCCTATTTCCGGGTTTACACTTCCCACGAGGTCACCGGCGCCGAGTTGGGAGGAGCCCTGAAGAACGTCTTCGCCATCGGCACCGGCATCCTGGAAGGTATGGGCCTGGGGGCCAACTCCCGGGCCGCGGTGATCACCCGGGGCCTGGCGGAAATGACCCGGCTGGGGGTCCGTTTGGGGGCCAACCCCATGACTCTCATGGGCCTGGCGGGCCTGGGAGACCTGGTCCTTACCTGCACCAGTTCCCTGAGCCGCAATTTCCAGGTGGGGGTCAAGCTGGGAAAAGGATTGGCCCTTCCGGAGATCATGGAAGGGATGACCGAAGTGGCCGAAGGGGTAAAAACCGCCCGGGCCGTGCATCTCCTGGCCCAGCGCCTGGGGGTGGACATGCCCATCGTGGCAGCGGTATACAAGATTCTTTATGAAGGACTGGCCCCCCGGGAGGCGATCAAAAAATTAATGACCCGGGAACTCAAAGATGAACTGGAGGCCATGACCGAAACCTGGTAAAAGAGGCAGAGGTGCAGCCTTAATTGGTGTCCCAATCCTCCACCTGCCGGCCTGCCAAAGGAAAAATATGCCCTCACCCAGAGACAATAAGGTTCTCCCCCTGGTTCACGACCGTTTGGATGCCAGTATCCCCTGTCTAGGGGAAGCCAAGGTGGATTCTCCCCTCAAGACCATTCCCATGGTGACCCGGGATGGCCGGGTGATAGAAAAGTCGTTTGTCCGGGATATGGACCAGGTGCTGGTCGACGATACCCGGGCCTATCTATCCGGGCTCAAGCCCGGCCAAGAGCCCCTCTACTTCGAAATGGCCGGCCCCCGGGCCAAGATCTATTTTGACCCCTCCAAGGTGCATTGCGCCATCGCCACCTGCGGGGGCCTGTGCCCCGGCACCAACGATGTCATCCGGGCCGTTGTCCTGGAGTTGCATTATCTTTACAATGTCCGGCACATCTACGGCGTGCGCTATGGTTTCCAGGGCTTCATCCCCAAATACGGCCACGACCTGGTGGAGCTGAAACCGGAGGCAGTGGCGGATATTCACACCTTTGGGGGGACCATCCTTTCCTCCTCCCGGGGTCCCCAGGACGTCTGCGAAATCGTCGACGCCCTGGACCGGGACAATATCCGCATCCTCTTTCTCATCGGCGGCGACGGCACTTTGCGGGCCGCGGACAAGATCTGCGATGAGATCAATTGCCGGGAGCTGCGCATCGCGGTGATCGTCATCCCCAAGACCATTGACAATGACATCGCGTTCGTGTCCCGCTCCTTCGGGTTCGACACGGCCGTGGAGATGGCCACAAACGCCATCCGCGCCGCCCATACCGAGGCCCTGGGGGCGCCCAACGGCATCGGCCTGGTGAAGCTCATGGGGCGCTATTCCGGGTTCATCGCCGCCAATGCCTGTCTGGCCTTGCGGGAAGTCAATTTCGTTCTGGTGCCGGAAGCGGATTTCGATCTGGAGGGGGAAAACGGCCTGCTGCAAGCCTTGGAGGATCGCCTCAAGCAGCGAGGCCATGCCGTAATCGTGGCCGCGGAGGGCGCCGGGCAGAAATTTTTCTGTGGCGAAAACCTCATTTGTGACCCCTCCGGCAATGTCAAACCCGGGGATATCGGCGTCTTCCTAAGCGAGCAGATTAAAAACTTTTTTCAGAACAGGGCGATGGAGGTCACTCTCAAATATATCGATCCCAGCTACTTGATCCGCAGCATGCCGGCCAACTATAATGACAGCATTTATTGCGGGTTTCTGGGCCAAAATGCAGTGCACGCGGGCATGGCCGGCAAAACCGCCATCCTCGTGAGCCGCTGGCACAGCCACTACGTCCACATTCCCATCAAGGCCGCGGTGGGCAAACGCCGGGAACTGGAGCTGGATTCCCCTTTATGGCGCAGCGTCCTGGAATCCACCGGCCAGCCGTCCCTGAAGAATTTATAAAGCCTATGAGCCAAGCATACGTGTTTCAATGCCAGCAATGCGGCGACTGTTGCGCCGGACGGGGGGGAATCTTTGTCCGCCCCGAGGAAGTCCGGGACATGGCCGCGTTCCT
>JAKAGH010000361.1 GCA_021817645.1 Deltaproteobacteria bacterium | reverse complement strand
GCTCTATACCTCCTTTAGCCTGTTGAGCAAGGTGGCTTCCGGCCAGGTGAAAGGCGAGGCCTACATCGGCAACGGCCTTATGGGCATCGTCGCCCTCTTTCTGGTGGTGGCGGCCATCTTCCTGCTGGCCGACGGCGTCAAGGCCCTGAGACGCTACAAGGAACCCGGCCGCGCGGTGCCCGCGGAAACGAAATGATAATGAAAAGATTAACCACAGAGATACAGAGGGCGCAGAGGTTCACAGAGAAAAAATAATGGTTTGGCGCCCAGCGCCAAACCATAATATCTTCCTCTGTGAATCTCTGTGTCTTGGTGTCTCTGTGGTAAAATCCTTTTGGAGGACTACCCATGACTGAGAAAAAAGGCGGTTTCCTGAACGCCATCAAGGAATTCATCTACGGCATGGCGGCCCATGATTCCGCCCGTTTTGCCCTGAAGACCCGGGCCAACATGGAGCACCTCTTCATCCTGGTGACCATGGGGGACCTGGTGGGCGTGCCGCTGTTGCCCCCCTATTATTCCCTGCGCCTCCTCCCCTACGTGGTGCCCCAGATCGCCACCTGGAAACGGCGGATGCTCCGGGAGAAGGATTTGACGGACACGTTGGCATAAAGAAGCAGTTAGCTTTCAGCGATCAGCTTTCAGCATGTAGGGGCGAACCTTGTGTTCGCCCCAGGCAGCCAGGGCGAACACAAGGTTCGCCCTACCCAAAAATCTTTGATGGCGAAAGGTAAGTCAGTGATTCCAACGTAATGGGAGTCAAATTAAACGACAACCTGAAAACCTATCTTCAACAAAAACTAGCCAGCACCTGGGGGGTAATTCTCATCACCCTGGCGGTCTTCTTTCTGTCCGCCTATCTGCCGCCGCCCCTGAAATTTTTATTATGGGTGCTATGTCTGGTCAGCTTTATTTCCCCCATTGTCAGAGGAATTATCAGGGGGAAGCGGAATAAAGATTGATGTAGCCGCAGGATGGCGGCCACGGGTCGCCCTATTTCCTGACTGGATGAAAGTATGCAACCTGCTGAGTTTGAAGAAAAGGAATTTGAGAGTTCTTTATATCATCAATTAGCTGGCTCAAGTCCTAATCTGTGGACTCCTGGGCAGGTTTTTGAAGGACATTTTGGAATCGACGCAGCCATTTTCGTCACTCATCCTTTTTTTTATCAAGCATTTAATATCATTCATCCCGTTGGGTCCGTAATACTTAATGATTACTCTTGGGAATATGTTTGGAAACCCTATGAGGATAAGCATCCATTACCCAACTTCTCAGTAAATGCTCTCTTTCAAGCAAAGCGTCCTGATTTTTTGCAAGGTCGAAATAGCATCCTTGCGACTCATGGAATTGGCAGTTCATACTGGAGATTCAAAATAACAGAATATCAGCATCGATTGCTTAATCGTCTTTATATTAAACTCAAGAAAAGAATAATTATCTCATATGTATCAACTGCATTTCATACTTTAAGTGATTTATATATACATATATCAAATAATACCCTTGTTTCTAATTGTTCCTTTGTGTCTGCTTGGCGTCTTAATGATCATAAACAATGGTGTTATAATTCTCCAGGAGCAACTGGAGTTGCACGTTCTGATCCAGAATTTATAAAAGATGTAACTTTCTTAGATCAAGTGAATCAAGTTTCGGAAATTTATTCTGAAATTGTGAATTCAAATCATCGGCCATCTGATTTCTTGCGCGAGCTATCAGAAACAACATTAAATATATCGAAAGAAGAGAAAGAAAATCCCATTGCAAAAATGATTTTAATTCTTAGAAATATTCTCAGAGATAACTTTAGTAGAAAATTATCAGAAGAACAGCAGAATTTTTTGGATTTTCACATCTTTACAAGGATGACTAACACACATTGGTTGGTTATAGGTAGCTAACGATAAGCTTATTTATAAGATCATAAAACGGAGGTGAACCATTTCTCTCGCCACATTCATCAAAGAGCATCCGGAACGCCGCTATCTGATGTTCGGCGGCAAGGGCGGTCTGGGCAAGACCACCTTTTCCGCGGCCGCGGGCTATTATCTGGCATCCCAGGGCCACAAGGTCCTGGTCTTTTCCGTGGACCCCCAGGCCTCGCTGTCCGACATCTTCAAGCAGGACCTCTTCGGCAAGGGACCCGTGAAAGTGGCCGATAATCTTTGGGCCCAGGAGATCGACGCCGACCAGCGGGTCAAGGCCTACCAGGAGGAAATCCGCCAGAAGATCCGGGATATGTACGGTTTCAAGGACCTCCCCGAAGAGATCGAGTCCTACATTGCCGCCGCGTCCGCGGAGCCGGCCATGGAGGAAAGCGCCATCTTCGACGCGGTGGTGGACATCGTCATGGCCGGGGAATTCGACTATTACATCTATGACCTGGTGCCCCTGGGCCACGCCCTCTATTACCTCTCCATGGCCACCGTCTATGACGCCTGGATCGGTAAAATCACGGCGCTGCGGGAGCAGATGCAGGAGTACGACCAGGTGGCTGCGCACCTCAAAAAGGATGCGACCCTGGATGAGGACGCGATCCTGAACGAGCTTTTGTACATCAAAGACCGCATCCAGTCCAGCTCCCGCATCCTCACGGATAAGGAGAAAACTGCGTTCTTCTTTGTGCTGGTGCCCGAAGAAATGATCATCCTGGACACCCAAAAGGCCGCGGAACTCTTCAGCAAGTTCAAGGTGCCCCTGTCCGGCTACATCGTCAACCGGGTGCTGCCGGAAGGCCTGGGCAAGGAGAACATTCCCGAATACTTGCGCCACCGCCTGGAGATGCAGGGAAAGTACCTGGCCAAAATCCAGGAGACCTTCGGCGCCCAGGTGCTGACGCAGGTGCCGGAGTTGGAGCGGGACGTCACCGGGCTGCCCATGATCTCCCGGGTAGCGGATTATCTTTGCGAGTGAGGGGTCATGGAAAACCAGATTACCACCAATATGCGCGGCTATCTTAAGAATCATCCCGCCCTCAAGTTCCTCTTCTTCGGCGGCAAAGGCGGGGTGGGCAAAACCGTGATGGCCGGGGCCACGGCCCTGTGGCTGGCCAGCCAGGGGAAAAAGACGCTGCTTGCGTCCACCAACCCGGTGCACTCCCTCTCCGGCTTGCTGGACCTGGAGGTCTTCGGCAAGATCACCCAGTTGCCGGGAGTGGATCAGGCCTTTGCCTATGAGATCGACACCCGGGACACCATCGAGAAATCCAAGAAGGATATCCGGGACAAGATCAA
>JAKAGH010000360.1 GCA_021817645.1 Deltaproteobacteria bacterium | reverse complement strand
TTTTCCAAGGGGTGACTTTACTCCCCCCCTTTGAAAAAGGGGGCAGGGGGGATTTTGATGCGCCTCAATAGTGAGGCAGCATGCAGCATAAGGATTTGGCCGGACAGAATCTGGAATGGGCAGGGCCTTGCCGCTAATTTAAAGACAGGGATTTCAAAGGACACCATCATCTACGTGGGTTTTTTACCACAAGAATAAAAGGCTGTGGTTTTTTTGCCACAAGACAGGAAGACCGGTCCCGACTCAAGATAAACGGAGTCTCTGAATTTCCCGCGTCTCCTCAGGGCCTTAACCCTCATTTGCCCCCCTGCTCGAATTTGCCGGAGCCTGGTATAAGGCTTGCACAGTTCGAGGTCATGTTCTGGCAAAAAACCTTGGCGCGTCCTTTAAAATTTTCCGGCATCGGCCTCCACGGTGGCCGGCCGGTGGCAGTGACTATTCATCCGGCCCAGGCTAATCAGGGATTGCGCTTCGTGCGGGCAGACCTGCCCGGCCGCCCCCAGATCCTGGCCCATCACTCCCGGGTAGTGGACACCACCCGGGCCACCACCCTGGGGGAGAACGGCTGCACCCTGTCCACCGTGGAACACCTCCTGGCCGCATTGCGGGGGCTGGGGGTGGACAACGCCCTGATCCACGTGGAGGGGCCGGAAGTCCCCATCATGGACGGCAGCGCCGCCCCCTTTGCCCGGCTCTTGACCGAGACCGGCCTCCGTTCCCTGCCCTGGCCCCGGGCCCATCTCCTGATTGAACAGCCCGTGGAGTTGCGGCAAGGGGAGCAATGGATGCGGGTGAGCCCGGGCGAGGCAAAGATCACTTACACCATCGATTTTACCCATCCCTTGATCCGGCGCCAGCGCTTCACTGCGCCCATGAAACCGGGGATCTTTTGCCGGGAGATCGCGCCGGCCCGTACCTTTGGATTCCTCAAAGAGGTGGAATACCTCCAGGCCCAGGGCCTGGCCCTGGGAGGGTCCCTGGACAATGCCGTGGTCCTGGACGATACCGGGGTCTTGAATCCGGGCGGGTTGCGGTTTCCGGAGGAATGCGTGCGCCACAAGATTCTGGACGCGTTTGGCGACCTGGCCCTGTTGGGCCTGCCCCTGCTGGGGCGTCTGGAGGTGAGCCGGGGGAGCCACGCCCTGCACCATAAATTCCTGGAAGCGCTGCTGGCCCGGGAAGACGCCTGGAGTCTCTGGGTGCCCACCGCCCGGGAACGGGCCGCCCGCCCCCGCTGGGCCCCTGCGCCCCTCTGGGAGGGCGTGCCGGCTTAAAGAACGGTTTTCGGTTTCCGGTTTTCCATGGGCAGGCCATTTTCTTGGCCTGCCTTTTAATTTCGGCGTTATTCGTCGCCAGGACCGGCAGCTGGAAATTCTACCGATCGACCCAAAGGCAACATTTATCTGTCATTCTGAACGGAGCGCAGCGCAGTGAAGAATCTCGTATTTGAGATGCTTCGTTTTTTCTGAAAATGACCCCGGTGGGGCGGGCCTCCGTGCCCCCCTGCCACTGGCGGCCAGGGACGGCCGCCCCACCAAGGATAATCATCGAGCGCACCTTTATTGAGGAAAAACTATGATAATCCGCTATCTTGCAGCGAGGTAGGGCGGGAAAACGCAGCGCCTCCCGCCTTTCGCAATTAGGTTAGACCTGGCCTGCTGATGGCGGGAGGCGCTACGCTTTCCCGCCCTACACCCTTTTCTTTCTCGACACACCCAGCCTTTGTGCTAAAATCTCCGCATGCACCAGCCATCTTTTCGTAGCCCTCTCGTCTCTTTCCATAAGTATCTTTACTCATTGATAATTATCACCGCCGCAGTTGCCCTCGCCTTTCTCGCCGGCTGTGCGCCCAAGGTGATGCTGCCGCCCGGACCGCCGCCGGAGGTGGAGGCCCCCCCGCCCCCGCCGCCACCGCCCCCGGCCGGCCTGCCCAAGGTCCAGGACCCCCGGCTCTCCCGCCTGGATTCCGTGGCCGCACAAGAGCTGGCGGCCGGGAACGTGGCCGGCGCCGTCATTTTTGTGGGCCACCAGGGCAAAATCGTCTACCACCGGGCCTTGGGCCAGCGGACCTTGGTGCCTTACCAGCAGCCCATGACCGAGGACACCATCTTTGATCTGGCGTCCCTCACCAAGGTGGTGGCCACGACCATGGCCATCATGAAGCTCCATGATGCGGGCCGCATCCGGTTCAACGATCCCGTGGCCAAATACTGGCCGGAATTCGCGGCCAACGGCAAAGGCAGGATCACCCTCAAGCAGCTTTTGACCCACACTTCGGGCCTGCGGGCCGACGTCAATTCCCGGGTGCATTGGTCGGGCTACGAAGGCGCCATGGCCGCCATCGTCGCGGATCATCCCATAAAGCCCCCGGGCACCATGTTTCATTACAGTGACGCCAATTTCATCGTGCTGGGGGAGATCGTGCACCGGGTCTCGGGCCAGCCCCTGAACGTCTATTGCGCCCGGGAGATTTTCCGGCCCCTGGGCCTCAAGGATACGACTTTCCTCCCCAAAAGCAGCCAGAAAGGCCGCATCGCGCCCACGGACGTGCGCTGGGGCGCGGTGCACGATCCCACGGCCTACCGCATGGGCGGGGTGGCCGGTAACGCCGGGGTGTTCTCCACCGCGGACGATCTGGCCGTCTTGGTGCAGATGCTGATAGACGGCGGCTCCAGCCGGGGCCGGCAAATACTCAGTCCCGAAGCGGTGGCGGCGATGATCAAACCTTGCAGCCTGCCCGGAAACGCCACCCGCCGTGGTCTCGGCTGGGATATCTGCTCCCCGTACAGCCGGGTCTTCAACGGCGCCTTCCCCATGGGCTCCTTCGGGCACACCGGCTATACCGGCACCTCCCTCTGGATCGATGCTAAGTCCAAGACTTTCCTGATCATCCTCACCAGCCGCCTCCATCCCCACGGCAAGGGGCAAGTCAAGGCCCTGCGGGCCCGGCTCTCCGCGGCCGTGGCCCAGGCCCTCCCCCTGGGCAAACCGGCGCGGGCTGCGGTGGCAGGCCCCCGACCCAGGATGTCTGGCCATGGTTCGAGCGATACTCCGGATAAGGTGCGCAGCGGCCTGGAAGTCCTGGCCGCATCCGGTTTCGCGCCCCTTAGGGGCAAAAATATCGGGGTGATCACCAATCAAACCGGGGTGGATGCCGCAAGACGGTCTACCCTCAAGCTGCTGCTCCAGGCCCCGGGCGTAAAGGTGCGGGCCATTTTCAGCCCGGAGCATGGCCT
>JAKAGH010000359.1 GCA_021817645.1 Deltaproteobacteria bacterium | reverse complement strand
GATCTGGGAATTAGTCTCTTTCCAGATTCTGTGTTATCATGGCGGCACGGTAGCAGAGGTGCGGGCGCGCAGCAGGCCTTTTTCTGGCTTAAACTTCGGGGCAGAAGTCTCATAATTTTCACAGTTAGTAGCTAGGCAGCCCATATTCGCAGTTAAGACACCCGGGAGGGGTGAAACAATGGTGGAAAGAGTAATAAACATTTCTGAATTCAAGAAGCCCAATCCCAGAACTCTGGGAATTATCGTGGTGCTCGTCATCATCCTGATCGTCGGTTGGAGCACTTTTGTCATCGTCCCCGCTGGTCACCGGGGGGTGGTCCTCTGGTGGGGGAGTGTCGAAAAGAGAATCATGGGGGAGGGGCTCAACTTCATGGTGCCCCTGGCCGAAAGAGTCATCAAGGTGGATGTCAAGGTGCAACCTCATCCTTTCCGGCAGATCGATGCCTCTTCCAAAGAATACCAGAATGTGAAAATGACGGGCATGATGAACTTCCACATCGATCCGGCTTTTGTCAATGACCTTTACCAGAAAGTGGGGCTCGATTTTGCTGACAAGGTGATCGACCCGGCTTTCAACGACTTCGTCAAGGAAGTGGTGCCGACTTACCCGATCGGGGAGATTCTTCCCAAAAGGGAAGAGATCCGGAAGAGGGCGATGACCAAATTGGGAGAAAATCTGGAGCGATATCATATCATCGTCGATGACATCTACTTTGCTGATATCCGCTTCTCTACCGGATATGAAGGGGCCATCGAGGCCAAGCAAGTGGCCCAGCAACAAGTGGAAACGCAGAGACAGGTTTTGGCCCAACGCGAGATTGAAGCTCAGCAAAAGGTGGCTACGGCCAAAGGCGAGGCTGAATCCATTCTGGTGGTGGCCCAGGGACAGGCCAAAGCCAATGATGCCCTATCGAAGTCGATCACCCCGATCCTCGTGCAATACAAGGGTATCGAGAAGTGGACCGGAGTTTTACCCCAAGTCTCCGGAGGCGCCGTTCCTTTCGTCGACTTGAGCAAGATGGGCGGTGTGCCGGGCGGCACGGAAGGAAGCAAAAAATGACCGGGTGAGGGGTTGGGAGTTAGCCGCCAGAGGCATGATAAATAAGGACGGTTAACTCCTATCGCCCCATGACGCTGAGGGTCTTCAGGAATTCCGCGGGCGATAAAATTTGGATCCCTTGATAGCTGCCCAGTTCTAAAAGATGATGACCGCCGCAGACAATAAAGTCGGCCTGGCCCTTCAGTACGCCTAGTCTGTCAGGCCATTGAGATCGGGGCCTGACGAATCTACCTTAAGCAGGGGCAACGGCTCCCAGAACCCCCCGCACCTTTTCGATTAAACTCAGGACCTTAAAAGGTTTTTGAATAAAGTTTAATCCTGAATCCAGCACGCCGTGATGCACGATGGCGTCTCCGGTGTAACCGGACATAAAGATGACCTTCATTTCCGGATGTAGCGCCGCCAACTGTTCAGCCAGGACGCGGCCGCTCATTTGGGGCATCACCACATCTGTGAGCATCAGGTGGATGGGAGCCTTGGCCTGCTCGCAGATCAGCAGGGCCTCATCGCCGTGCCCGGCTTCCACCACGGTGAAGCCATACTTGCGGAGGGCCGTGGAGATCAATTCCCGGAGAGCGGCATCATCCTCCACCACTAGGATAGTCTCGTTACCTCCCAGGGAGGCGGGTGCGGCGGGCTCCGGCTTGGCCTCGACCTTGCCCTGTTCCAGCCGGGGGAGATATATTTTGAAAGTTGTTCCCTGTCCGGGTTCGCTGTAAGCCCAAATATGGCCGCCACTCTGTTTGACAATGCCATACACCGTGGATAATCCCAGCCCTGTGCCTTTACCTTCCTCCTTGGTGGTAAAGAAGGGTTCATAGATGCGGGCAATGGTCTCGGCATCCATACCCAGGCCATTGTCGCTTATCGCCAGCATCACGTAGGGGCCGGGCATAGGTCTGGTCCAAGAAGACGTTGGCGGTTTCAATGGTCAGTTTCCCCCCCTGGGGCATGGCATCCCGGGCGTTTACCGCCAGATTCATGATGATTTGCTCGATCTGGCCGGGATCGGCCTGGGTCAATCCCAGATCCGGATCAATTAAAGTAAGCAGATCAACATCTTCGCCAATCAAGCGGCGCAGCATTTTATCCATGTCTTTGACCACGTCATTGAGATTAACCACCCGCGGTTGCAGAATCTGCTTACGGCTGAAGGCCAAGAGTTGATGGGTCAGCTTGCCCCCCCGGCTCGCGGCCTTGAGGATTTCCTCAATATAGGGATAGAAAGGATCATGCTGGCGGAGCCCCATCATCATTATCTCGCCGTAACCCATGATGGCGGTCAGCAAGTTGTTAAAATCGTGGGCCACGCCCCCGGCGAGGATGCCTACGGCCTCCATCCTCTGGGCTTTTAAAAGCTGGTCTTCCAGGTCCTTACGCTCGGTAATATCGAAAAAAACCCCGCTGATATAAGCGAATTTGCCGGCGGTATTGCGGATTATCCGGTTCCTGGCCTGGATCCAGCGGACCTCTCCGGTCTTTTTGTGGATGCGGTGCTCCGTGACATAAGAGCCGTCGCCTTTCAGGGCCTCAAGCAGAAGTTTTTTGGCCTGGCCAATATCTTCCGGAAAAATCAGGTCCAGCCAGGTTTTCTGGCGAGTATTAAATTCTTCCATTAAATAGCCGGTGATTCCCTCAATCTTCTGGTCGAAGCATTCCAGGCTCCAATCCCTGTACCCTTTATAAACCACCGCCGGGATTTGCTGGACCAACTGGCGATATTTCTCTTCGCTCTTCCGCAACGCCTCCTCGGCCCTTTTGCGCGCCGTGATATCGGTGGCGATGTGAATGACTTTCTCAAGCCGCCCGTCCTCGTCCTGGACCGGGGTGCAGGAGACTATAAACACCCCGCCCAAAGCATCCATTTCCATTTCCCTGGCTTCCAGGCGGCCGGTATGGAGCATCTCCTCCAAAGGACAGTGTTCGGGAGGCTGTTGGGTTCCGTGGAAGATTTCGTAGCATTTCTGGCCGCGGAGTTCCTCTGCCGACAGCCCCGTTACCTGAGAAGTGGCGCGGTTGGCGGTGATGACGTTATGCTCCGGGTCCAGGATGCAAGTGGGATGGCCGATGGCTTGAAAGATTTCCTCCCAATCCCGGCGAGCCTCCTGCAGCTCCGCCACTGATCGCGCATTTTCGGCCTGAAGCCGGCGCTTCTCCAAAACCGCCTGAATCGTAATGGGT
>JAKAGH010000358.1 GCA_021817645.1 Deltaproteobacteria bacterium | reverse complement strand
AGGATCCCCGCGAACGCGGCGATGTCTCCGGATTGTTCGGCCTGACTGACGATCTTTTGGGCCAGCTGATCGATGAGGCCATCAATTTCCTGGCGGTGGTGGCTTTTTATGTAGGGCATGGGGACCACTCCTGCGAGATCTGGATTGCCCTTAAGTTTAGAAAAAGTTAGAGAAGTTGCAAGCGGGGTGGGATATATTTTTCCAGATGGGGAAAGCGTTGACTTTCCCCTCAGCATTGGGTAAGGTAATAGCACTGCTTGCTATTTTAGCTAATTATTTCTGGGGGTTCAGGGATGGTAGTCACTTGTGAGAAGTGCCATACCAGATTTAACCTGGACGAACACCGCCTGACCGGGCCCAGGGTCAAGGCCCGCTGCTCCCGTTGTCAGCACGTCTTTTGGGTGGAACGGGAGGAAGAACTCCCGGCCGCGGCTTATCTGGAAGATGAGCCCCAGGCCCCAACCCCGTTCGAAACCCCCAGCCGGGGGGCCGAACCAAGTCCCGAACCCTTGATGGCGGCCGCGGAGCCGGGGCCAAGTGAAGAAGAAATCGCGGCCCAGGCTGCTGCTAGAGCCGCGTTGCCCAAACCTTCCCTCCTGCTCACCGCGGGCGTCAGGCGTTCGCCCTGGCCCTGGGTCATTTCCTTGATCGGGGGCTTAACGGCAGGGATACTGGTGGGCTGCGCGGTCATGTGGTTCTGGGGTTACGGCTGGATGGCCCAAAAAATCCATGTGGGCAGCCCGCCTCTGTCCCCGTCGGCCAAAGCCGCGGGCATCGGCAAGATGGAGACCGCGGCTCCGCCTCTGGCCCCCCCGGCCGGCGCCGCCGACTTGAAAGACCTGGAGATCGTCGGGCAGGAAGAGCGCTATCGTGGCTTGGTGAACCGCAAAGGCGGGCAGCTGCTGCTGATTCAGGGCAAGGTGAAAAATGCCTCCTCGGAACCCCGGGGTCCGATTCAACTGAAGGCCATCCTCACCGACCCCAAGCAAAAAACTGTGACGGAACGGGATTTCTATGCCGGCACCGTGGTCTTTGACGACGAACTGCAGAACCTGGACCCGGAGGAAATCAACCGCTGGCTCGATACCCCCGGTGGCCGGGCCCAGAAAAAGATTTTGGGACCTGGGGAGGACCAGTCTTTTATGGTGGTGTTTTTTGGGGCTCCCCAAAACTTAGCCGGATATGGCTACAAGATGCAAATCATCAAAGGACCAGTGGCAGTCAGTCAACCTCGCCGGCAATGATTAAGCGTCTTTTGCAACGGTTCCATGGTGATCGGGGCGTGCACAGGGCCTCGGTGCGCATCGACTTTTTCCCGGAGGGAAAAGTCAGGCCTTCTATTTTCTGGCACCGCAGTCAGAACCAGGAAAACGACACTGTCCCCTTAGTCCTCTATTTTTATGCCCGCATTTTGTTTGAGCTGGCAGAGCTGAACGATGTGCGGGTAGCCCGGGAGCTTATGGGGTTTGTCACTCAGGTATGCGAATTGGTCTTGGCGGGAGAGGGTCCGCCGAGCCGCATCCGCCTGCCTTTAGGCGATTTAAACCTCACCGGGGAAGCCTCAGACCAGCCGTTGCGTTCCTATCAGGCTGAGTTCTATCAATTTCAGGACGGCAATTTCCGCCTGGATTTCCAGGGCAGCATCGGCAAAGAGAGTTTTTACCTGCCGGGGGCCTTTCTGGTGCTGTTGCAGTCCTGTCTGGATAACCTGGGAGATGAGCCCTTGAACCTGCTGGCCCGGAATTTGACCCGGTTACACGATTATTACCGTTACCGCCGGGATTTCTGGGAGAGCTCAGCATTGACCGCTGGTCCGGTTTTCGCTTTGGGCAAAGAAGAGTTGCGGCCCGGAGCCACGGAGCCTGAAGTCTGATTCTTCACCATGGAGTCAGGGACCGCGGGAATGGGGCCCCTCACTCCCGCGACCCTCTTCACCCCCTGGCTACTCCCTCACCACTTGCAAGCACCATGTCAATGATTAGAATACTTAACAAACCTGCTGGCGCACACCCACTCTCCTGCCAGGGATAAATTTCTTGCCAAAATAAGGAAAGGACCAATTATGCCTGTTTCTGCCGATGGCGATTTTCAGGAATTAATGGC
Organism: Deltaproteobacteria bacterium; assembly: GCA_021817645.1. Taxonomy (GTDB): domain Bacteria; phylum Desulfobacterota; class Desulfobaccia; order Desulfobaccales; family 0-14-0-80-60-11; genus SURF-52. Next base: position 1,147 of record JAKAGH010000358.1, on the reverse strand, counting down.
CATGGCCCGGGGATTCCAGCCCGCTAAAATGCTGATGACGGCCGTGGACCTGGCGGTTTTTGATTTTCTGGAGGAGCCCCGCAGCGCGGTGGAGGCTGCCAGTTGGCTCAAGGCCAATGACCGGGCCGCGGGCATCTTCCTGAACGGCCTGGCGGCTTTGGGTTTGCTGGTCAAAGAGGTGGATTACTTCCGCAACAGCGCCATTTCCTCCCGCTACCTGGTCCGGGGCAAAGACGACTACCGGGGCGCGATCATCAAACACATGGAACACACCTGGGACCGGGGCTGGCACGATCTCCAAAACACGGTGCTGGTGGGCCGCCCCGCCGAGACGGACCCGGAGAAATGGGTGGATACGAAGTCGGAGCGGGACGAACAGGACGTCCGGGCCTTTATTTGCGGGATGGACGCCATTGCCCGGGACCTGGCACCCAAGGTCGCCGCGGCCCTGGATTTCAAAAACGTCTCCCGGCTGTTGGACCTGGGAGGCGGCCCGGCAACCTACGCCATTGCCTTTGTTAAGGCCCATCCCCAGCTTCAGGCCACAGTTTTTGATCTGCCCCGACCCATCACCATTGCCCAGGAACAGGTCGCTAAACAGGGGCTGAGCGGACGCATCGCCACCTTGGCGGGCAACTTCCTGGAAGACGATATCGGCCGGGGCTACGATTTCATTTGGGTCTCCCAGATTCTCCACAGCCACGATGAAAAGCAATGCCGTCTGATCATCAGCAAGTGCGTCCAGGCCTTGAACCCGGGGGGCGCCCTGGCTATCCAGGACTTTTATCTCAACCCGGACGGGGCCAGTCCCATGGCCGCGGCCATGTTCGGGGTGCACATGCTGGCGGTCACCCCCCGGGGCCGGGCCTACACCTGGGGCGAAGTAAAGGAATGGCTGGCGGAGGCGGGCCTGTCCCCGGCCGAACATATCCGCTACGATGAGGGGGAGGCCAGCATTCTTGCGGCCAAAAAGAAATAAGTGCGGAAAAAGGAAAAAAGCGAAAAAAAGTAAGCGGCCACCAGGCCGCTTACTTTTTTTACCGTAATTCTTCTCGTATGACGTCCCAGAAATAAGTTACAGAATATCACCTATGAATATGCCCAATATTATTTCCTCTCCCCTCGAGGGAGAGGGTTAGGGTGAGGG
>JAKAGH010000357.1 GCA_021817645.1 Deltaproteobacteria bacterium | reverse complement strand
AACCTCTGCGGCCTGGACCGGAGCATAAAGGGAACTGAGGTTGTGGGTCATCAGGGCCAACGCGCTTTTGGCCAGGGCCACGCCCAGGAACAGGCCCAGGAGCCCTCCCAGCGCGCCGCTGGCCAGCCCCTCGGCCAGGAACAGGAAGAGCACCTGGCCCCGGCCCATGCCCAGGGTGCGGAGCAGGCCGATCTCCCGGCGCCGCCGCACCACGGACAGCGTCACCGACTGGTAAATCAAAAACATGCCCACAAACAAAGCAATGGCGCTGAGCACCGTGAGGTTAAGGCGGTAGGAGGCCACCATCCCCGCCATTTGGCGGCCCTGGGAGCCGGGCCGCACCAGGTCTGCGCCCGGGGGGAGATGGGAGGCCAGCCGCGCCGCGGCCGCGGTGTCATCCCCGGAGAAAATGAGGTCGATATAGTCCAATTGCCCCATTCGGTCCAGGAGTTCCTGGGCTCCGGCCAGATCCATGAGCAACATCGACCCTGCCAAGGGATAAAGGCCGCCCGGGGCGCGGAAAATCCCCACTATTTCCAAGGAGCGCCGGGCCGGGCCCACCAGCACCGGCAAAGAGTCGCCGACCTTGAGGCCCCGTCCGGCCGCCAGGGGCTCGCTCACCAGCACCGCACCGGGCCGGGTCAGGAAGCTGAGCCAGGCTTCCTGGTCCAGACCGGTTCCCGTCTTAAAGTCGTAATTACGAAAAGGTCTTTCGGAAAATGGATCAATCCCCAACAGCAGGACCGGCCCAGGATGGGGGGCGGCAAATTCCAGGACGCTTTCCACCACCGGGGCCGCGGCCTTGATCTCCGGCAGGAGGCGCATCCGGGCAAACAGGGACTCAGGCAAGGGCGCACCGGGGGTTTGCAGCCGGCACTGAGCCTTACCGGCCACCGCGGTCACTCCGGCCTGAAAACTCTTGAGAGAACTGGCCGCGGCCAGAGAAATGCTCAGATACACCGCAGTGCCCAGGGCGATACCCAGGATACCCAGGAGGGTCCGGCCGGGGTATTCGGTCAAATGACTCAGCGAAATGCGGAATAAAAAAAGCTTCATGGTTCAGAATAGTTCCAAGTTCCTGGTTCCAAGTTCCAAGTTGGTGGGGCGGCCGTCCCTGGCCGCCAGGCGCCCGGCGAGCACCGAGGCCCGCCCCACCTGACCTTTTCATGCTTTCTGGGTGGGCTTATGGCCCCATGAGCAACTGCTCTGAAAGTCTTGATGCGCAGGCTGGAAAGCCTGCGCCACCGATAATTTCATGATTTTGGGTGAGCCAAAGGCTCATGACGGCTGGTTCCAAGTTAAAAAAACTTTCCTCGCCCTTTATTCAAAGCGGTTTGCTTTCTTCTAAGATAGAGGTTCCTCCGAAGCCTGACAAAAAACTTGGAACCTGGAACTATTTCATTGGAGGATAACTCCATCCTGCATGGAGAGCACCCGGTCCGCGTACGCGGCCACCTCCCGGGCGTGGCTCACCAGGACCACGGTCTGCCGCCAGTCCCGGTGCAGGCGGGCGAAGAGTTCCAGGATCTGCGAAGCCGTGGCCGAATCCAGATTGCCCGTGGGCTCATCGGCCAGGAGGACCGCGGGCCGGTTGATCAGGGCCCGGGCAATGGCCGCGCGCTGCATTTCGCCGCCGGAGACCTGGTGGGGCTTGTGCCGCCGGCGGTGGCTCAGCTCCACCACCTCCAGCCAGTGGGCGGCCTCCTCCCGGGCCTGGGCATAGGAAAAACCTTGCAGGACCCGGGGTAACGCCACGTTTTCTTCTAAGGTGAGCAAGGGCAGGAGATTAAAGGACTGAAAGACCACCCCCACCCGGTCCCGGCGGAAACGGGTGAGTTCCTGGTCCGGCAGCCGGGCCAGATTGTGGCCGTCCACTATAACCTCCCCGGAGGTGGCGGGCTCCAGGCCGCCGATAATGTGCAGCAGGGTGCTTTTGCCGCAGCCGCTTTTACCGCTGATGGCCACGAATTCCCCGGCCGCCAGGCGCAGATTAATCTGCTTCAAGGCCAGAATCTCTTCCGGCCCCCGCAGGTAGGTTTTACTTACTTCAATCAGCTCAATCATCGATATTTCCTGGGAATTCTGTAGGCCGCGTCTGCTTGCCATTATAACCGCAGGTGCCTCGAAGTTAAAGTTCGAGGCGGGGGGAGCCGATGCATAAGACATAGATCAGGAAAAAGGGTGGAGAGTGGGAAAAGAAGATACACCTTTGCCCGCCGCAAAGAGAGGAATGGTGATTAATAATCTGAGTCCTGCCGAAGTAACCCGTTATGCCCGTCAGATGGCCTTGGAGGGATGGGGGCGGGAGGCCCAGGAGAGGTTGAAATCATCCCGGGTGCTCATCGCCGGGGCTGGCGGGCTGGCATCAGCGGTGGCCCTCCATCTCCTGTCTAACGGCGTCGGCGCGGTCCGGCTGGTAGATTCGTCCCGGGTGACGCTTTCCGACCTGAATGATCAAGTCCTCTACCGGGAGCGGGATCTGGGCAAGTCCAAGGCCACCGTGGCCGAACGCCGCCTTAAAGACCTGAATCCCTTTTCCCTGGTGGAAGGGCAGGCCAAGACCATTTCCGAGCATAACATCTCCCGGCTGGCTGCCAATTGCAACCTGGTGATCGACGCCATGAATAATGCCACGGCCGGGTATCTGTTGAACCAGGCCGCAGTGAAATTCCGTATCCCCTTGATCCACGCCTGGGTGTGGGAAATGGACGGCCGCCTCACCACTTTCTGGCCCGGTCAGGGTCCTTGCCTGGCCTGCGCCTTCCCGGAAGCCTCCAACGGCACCAAACCCGCACTCATGGGCCCGCTCCCCGGGATTTTGGGCGCGCTCCAGGCCCTGGAAGCTTTGCGCATCCTGGGGGGCATAGGACCGGGGCTGTTGGGGCGGATGCTACACTTTAACGGGGATCAATTCACCTTCGGCGAAAAGCCGGTCAAATCCAACCCCCAATGTCTGGTTTGCCGGCGTCTCTATCCCTAGCCGGAATCAGGGGAGCGGGCAGAATCTATCGGTCTGCTTCGCTCCACTGAACTGCGCTGCCCCCCGGTCTTCTCTTTCTTATCCCAGAAAATTAAAAAACTTATTTCCAGTATCTCCTGAATAAATAATTCCTGCCTCGAATTTTATTTTTCTGCATTATCCGGTTTTACACGGCTGACACCCACTAGACGATAGCTATAAGGTTGGGGAGCCTTTTTTAGGCCGAAGCTAACATGCCGTTATCAGATAAATATTTAATTCCAGCCGCTTTCAAGGAGGGTGAAAGCAG
>JAKAGH010000356.1 GCA_021817645.1 Deltaproteobacteria bacterium | reverse complement strand
ACTGCACGGAGGCCCGCCCCACCAGTCATTTCATATTTTATAGGTGAGCCAACGGCTCATGAGTAACTGCCATGAATATTTTACGTATCCGGGCAATAGATTTTATTGGCGGCCAAGCTTGCCTCAGGAGCGCAGCTGCGTTTTTTCCCAATCGTCCTGTACCATTTCCAGGATACGCCCCGCTTTGGCCTCGAAAAGCTGAATGCCCTCCCAGTGGGGCGGGCCGCTCAGCTTTTGCATCAGGAGCCCGTCGGTATCGAACCAGCGAGGCAGGTAGCCGCTGAAAAAAAAACCGCGGCGCCGTAGGTTCTCCACCGCGCGGCCCACCCCGGGTGAACCCAGACTCAGGAAGACCTGGAGGACCACGAGGCCCTGCTCCTGGGCCTCCTGCTCCAATCTGGCCACCACCGGCTCAAAATCTCCCCCCGCTTGCAGGATATTGGCCCGGGCGACCCCGGCATGCGGGAAGAACTTCACCGTGGTCTCGCCCTGGCCGTCCGGGGCCATCGCCTCCGGGGCCGGAGTCATCGTCCGGGAAATTTCCAGGTCGCTCAGGATGTATTCAATTTGTTCCCGGTAGGCTGCGGGGATGAAGACCTCATGGGGCCGGTCCGCGAACGACCGGAATTGGATCAGGCAGGAGACTCGGCCCGGAGTGCTTTTTTCCCTGGCATAGACCTCGGCGGGCATAAGGTCCGCTTCCAGGGCCGCGCCTTTCATGCCCATGAGCGCGGATGCCTTTTGGGTCGCCACATGGCTGCAGACGGCTTCGCCGAAGATACCCGCGGGACGGACCTGCGGGATCAAGGTTTCGGCAATATACTGGTTGATCTTAAACGCGGCAAAGGTGTCCCGGTAGTTCTTGAGCACCAGGTACTGACCGAGTTCATAGAGGTTGCCAAAAGGGGGCGAACTGCGGTAGAGCGCCCCGTGGGCAATAATGTCTCCTGCCGGGGTCCGGGCCACGACCGAATGGATATTGCCGCTGTGGTTCTCTGCCCGGATACGGTCGGGAATGTAGTAGGTCTCAAACGGATAATCCGGGCCATAAACCGCGTAATACAGGTTGGCAATACCTGAGGCGTCTGCGGGGCGGAAACGGTCAACTTGAAACTTCTGACCGCCGGCAACGGGGATTTCCTGAGCAATGCGCATTGTCGAAGGTGATTCCAAAAACTCGCTCTCCCATTAACACAAATGCTATTCTCTGCTTATGCCAATTTCTGGTTCACATAGACGACAAAATCATTAATGGTTCTGAGCTTAATGGCATCCGCATCGGAAAGATCGAGACCAAATTTTTTCTCCGTCGCCGCGGCAATGACCGGCAAATCCATGGAATCGAGGCCTTGGTCCACCAGCGGCGCGTCAAACTTCAATTTATTAACCACGTCCGGCTTAATTCCCGCTTCTCGCATCACGGCAATGATGTCGGCTCCTGCTACTTTCATCCGCTTCTCCTCCTTTTCCCTGAATCCGGAATAGCATTTGCGTTAATGGGACAGTGAGTTTAAGGAAATCTGGCGCCTAAGTAACCTCATCCGGCGCCGGGGAGTCCCCGGGCCGGTGGCCTTAGCCTGAGATATCCAGACGGCGTAAGCTAATTTGCGCTATTTTTCCCGGTTTCTCAAGCGGAATCTCTGAATCTTGCCCGTATCAGTCTTGGGCAATTCAGGACAAAAGACGATTTCCACCGGACACATGTATTCGGGCAGCTTTTGCAGCACATGGGCCCGGAGGTCCCGGTACAGCTCCATGCCTTCTGAAAAACCGGGACCGGTCACCACGTGGGCCCGGGGCACGACGAGACCCTCCAGTTTACGCCAGGTCACGGCGCACTCCAGCACCGCGGGGTGCTGCCGCAGGACCTCTTCCACCGTGATGGGGGAAACCCAGTGGGCATCCACTTTGAACATATCATCGGCCCGGCCCTGAAAGGCATAGCAACCCCCTTCCTCGGCGTAAATGTCGCCGGTTCGGAGCCAGCCGTCAGCCAGCATGGTTTCCGCGGTCTTATCCGGCCGGTTCCAGTAAAAGGGGGCGGTGCTCTTACCTCTGATGAGGAGGTGCCCGGGTGCGCCGGAGGGCACGGGCATTCCTTCACTCTCGACAATCCGGGCCTCATAGGGGGGGACCAGATAGCCGGACGTGCCCGGGCGCACCTGGCCCGGCCGGTTGGAAATGAAGATGTGCAGCGCCTCCGTCGAGCCGATGCCATCGATGATTTCCAGGCCCGTCAGCTCCTTCCAGGATTGATAGGTGGCGGCAGGCAGCGCTTCCCCCGCAGACGCGCACAGGCGCAGCGACTTGAGAGAGTCTGTTTCGTTGAGAGTCTTCAACATCAGGTTGTAAAGGGTGGGCACCCCGAAAAAGAGGCTGGGCCGGTAGCGGGAGATGATTTTGCAGACATCGAGAGCGGTCGCTTTGCCCGGAAATAATACCACCCCCGCGCCCGCTCGTAACGGAAAGGAGATGCTGTTGCCCAGACCATAGGCGAAGAAGAGTTTGCTGGCGGAAAAACAGAGGTCTTCTTCTCCAATTTGCAGCACCTGCCGGCTATAAACCTCCGCGGTAAAGGGCATGTCGCGGTGCCGGTGCGGCACCCCCTTGGGGTTCCCGGTGCTGCCCGAACTGTAGAGCAGGAAGGCGATGTCATCCTCCCGGGCAGGATAAGGATCGAGCTCCGGCGAGGCGGCAGCCGCTCTGGCCATGAAGCTCTGATCGTCGATGCACAGCAGGTGCCGGAGGTGTCCGCTGCGGACCTGCGGCGCCTGGGAGTCGCTGGTGGTGAAGACCACCGACGCCTGGGAATCGTTGAGCATGAAAGCGTAGGTGTCCGCCGACAGGAGAGGGCTGACCAGAACGGGCCAGGCGCCGTATTTTATGCTCCCCAGAAAGGCGTAGACACATTCGGGACAATCGGGCAGGGCGATGAGGACTCTCTCCCCCGGAGGCACCGCAAGATCCTTGAGGAGGTTGCCAAAACGATTGACCTCCTCCTGCAGCCGGGCATAGCTGATCCGTTGGTCCTGGTAATAGACCGCGGTCTGGTCACCCCTGGAAGTGATGTGCGGGTCCAGCAGCTCACAGGCAACATTATAAATCTTTTTCATCAATAACTTCCCATCGGGAGCAGTTGCTCAGGAGCCATAGGCCCCCCATAAACTATGAAAAGGTCCCTAGTGTGACGTCCCAGAAATAAGTTACAAAATATCACCTCTGAATATGCCCAATATTATTCCCTCTCCCCTCGGGGGAGAGGGTTAGGGTGA
>JAKAGH010000355.1 GCA_021817645.1 Deltaproteobacteria bacterium | reverse complement strand
TTTAAGACCAATATTCCCCAATTCATCGACGTCACCGTAAAGGCGGAAGAACCGGGGCGCATTTACGTGGTGGAGGTCCGCAACAAACGGCAGGAAGCAGGCAATTACGCGGGGCTCATCGAACTGTTTACCACTTCGGAAAAGCGTCCTCGAATGATCATGCGGGTGTTCGGCGAGCTTTCCATCCCCTCGGCGGAAGGCCGGTGATGCACTAAGTGGGCCCAGAACTTGATAGGGTGACTCATGCTTAAGATCGAAGACTTATGGGTGAGCATTGATGGCAAAGAAATTCTTAAGGGCCTCAATCTCCACCTTCCCCAGGGGGAAACCCACGTTCTGTTCGGCAAAAACGGCTCGGGAAAGTCCACCCTGCTCATGACCATTATGGGTTTTCAGCGTTATCAGGTGAAGCAGGGTAAGATTTACCTCCAGGGCCGGGATGTCACTGAGTTGCCTACTTATGAGCGGGCCCGTCTGGGGCTGGGGTTGGCCTTTCAGCGGCCGCCCGCGATTCGCGGGGTGAAAACCCGGGATGTCCTTTTCGCCTGTGCGGGCACGAAGCCTTATATGCCCCTGGTGGAGCAGTACAACTTCACTGACTTTCTGGATCGGGAGGTCAATTACGGCTTTTCCGGAGGCGAGCTGAAACGCTCGGAACTCTTGCAACTGCTGGCCCAGGACCCTTCGATGGTACTTCTGGATGAGCCCGAATCTGGGGTGGACCTGGAGAATCTGGAGGTGGTGGGGGAGATCATCGGCCGGCTGCTGCAAAAAGACCGGCGCCGGGGCCACCGGGAAAAATCCGGGTTGATCATCACCCACACCGGCTTCATCCTGGACTACATCAATGCCGACAGCGGCTATATCATGCTGGATGGCAAAATCCCCTGTCAGGGCAACCCCCGGGAAATTCTCCAGCATCTCAAGCAATACGGCTACGAGGAGTGCGCCCGATGTCTGAGGTAAAAGCCCGCGCCGACCAAAGCCGGGATAAGAAGGCCGCACTGGGGCAGGATCTCAATCTGGAAGAGTTCTCCCGCCAGGGCGGCGATTGGGCTTACGATCCGGAGTACCAACAATTCACTACCGAAGAACGGCAGCATTTGCTCAAGGCCGGCGTTGAGTTGACCGACGCGGAGCATGCCGGCACTTTTCTGCAGGCGGACGCCAAAGTGGTGCATTGCCGGGCCAGCCACTCGGGAGTGGAAGTGCTCCCCATCACCGAAGCCGTACAACGATATGACTGGGTGTCTGATTACCTCTGGCGCCTGGTGGCCGTGGATGCCGACAAATATACGGCCCAGGCGGAATTGGAGTTGGACAACGGCTACTTCACCCGGGTCTTGCCCGGGGTGCGCCTGGCGCAACCGGTGGAGTCCTGCCTCTACCTACGCACCGACCTCTTCGCCCAATACGTTCATAACCTGGTTATTGTCGAACCCGGGGCCCAACTGCATATCATCACCGGCTGCACTACTCATCCCTCAGTGCGCTCGGGCCTGCATGTGGGGGTCTCGGAGTTTTATGTCCGGGCCGGGGGGCAGCTCACTTTCACCATGGTCCACAACTGGGCCCAAGACGTCCATGTGCGGCCCCGCACCGGGGTCTGGGTGGAAGAAGGCGGCACTTTCATCTCCAACTATATCCTTCTCAAACCGGTGAAGACGGTGCAAACCTATCCCACCGTAACCCTGGCCGGATCGGGGGCCGTGGCCCGCCTCAATTCCATCCTCATCGCCCACCCGGGCTCAGAGATAGATATCGGCGGCCGGGTGATCCTGCAGGCCCCCCACACCCGGGCCGAAGTCATCGCCCGCAGCCTCACCGTCGGCGGCAAGTGCATCAGCCGCGGCCACCTGATCGGCCAGGCCCCTGAGATCAAGGCCCACCTGGAATGCCGCGGGCTTATCCTCTCCCCCACCGGGATCATTTACGCCATCCCCGAACTGGAGGGCCAGGTGGCCGGGGTGGATATGTCCCATGAAGCCGCGGTGGGCAAAATCGCCGCGGAGGAAGTGGAATATCTCATGGCTCGGGGACTGGATGAAGATGAGGCCATCTCCACTATTGTTCGGGGCTTCCTCAAAGTCAAGATTGAGGGATTGCCTCCCGCCTTAGAAGAGGAAATGGAACAGGCCGTCCAGGAAACCGGCAAGGGTTTGTAAATGATTCCGTAAAATAAATTAACATTGGATAGTGTCTGTTAATAGGCAGCAAGCTCTATGGACGATAACTGCTCTTTGCGCCGTCCAAATCCAAATTATTGCGTTTCGATATGCTTATCACAGCCCTATTTTTAGGCACCCTTTATCCTTCTCATTCAAATGGCCTCCAACTAGAGTAAACCGCCAGCCGAACCCACAGTCGACCTTGAAAATTAATCGGGACTACGGTTGAGCGAGTAAATTTGAAAAACTATCCGCCCGGCCATCATTATTTGGCTTTCCTCAACTTAAACATCGCCCTCTACAGTACTCTCCTCTGAGCGCTGTTCTTAACTTTTATCTGTCTCACCTACCCTGCCCTACCCTTGGCGCTGATAGCCAAGCACGCTTTGGCCCGGCCGTTGTTCGCAGAAATTTCAAAAACTTAAGACGTGAACAGGCATCGAATTTTGACAGAGGGCGGAAGAACTTTGGCAGGGTATTACAAGGGATGAGCCGGGAAACCAACAAAAAGCTTCTGAGTCCCGCGTAGGTCCCGCGTATAATTTGTTGGTATTATTACTTTAATTAAGCTGGTGCCGAAGCAGGACTTCGACGACAATTCGGTCTTAGATATTTTAATTTACTTAATCTACTGAATATTTTAAGATATGCTCCCGTCCTCCGCTCCCACGAGTAACCAGGAATATCATTGTGGATCGAGTCCCGCGCATAACTGCTTGATATTACTACTATATAGTGCTGGTGCCGAAGGCGGGATTCAGATCTTTTTTTATATAACCCGTTGAAGGCACTATGTTTTTCCAATATGACGACTAATCCGATGTGTCATATTAGGTCAAATTAGGCCTTTTAGCGTCAAATTAGATCACCCTTAAAAAAAGGTCCGACAATCCATCTGTTGGTTTAAAATCAAACACGACCAGCGCTATTTTGTATATATATCATCAACTTGATTATAACCTAACTCTTTTAAAACCCGTCAAACGACCATCAGCAATAATTATGAAATCTTCGGCACCCCCACCATACCAGCACTCTATCCCCCCTACCCTCTTAGGACTAGCTGAGAACGTAGGCTCGAATCCCATCCGTTCCCCGCATTAATAATGATCCTCCTTGACC
>JAKAGH010000354.1 GCA_021817645.1 Deltaproteobacteria bacterium | reverse complement strand
CCGATCTGACCGCGGTAATCAGCTCGAGGGGAGTCTCTTCGGAAAAGAGCACTACCCGGTCCACGCAGGCCATGGCGGCCACCAGCGCGGCCCGGTCCCCTTCCGGGTTGATGGGGCGCGGTGGTTTTTTGTCCAGACGCTTGACGGAGTCGTCGGTGTTCACCCCGACGATGAGGGCGTCTCCTAAAGAGCGGGCCTCTTCCAGATAGCGCACGTGGCCCAGATGCAAAAGGTCGAAACAGCCGTTGGTGAAGACCACCTTCTGCCCCTGGCCTTGAAGCCTTTTGACCCAACGGGCCGCGGCTCCCCGGCTGACTATTTTATGGGTCGTGTGGCAATCAGTCATAATAAAGATTTTACCACAGAGGCACAGAGGACACAGAGGTTCACAGAGAGGAAAAATAATAAAATAATTGCGCCGCTCAACGGCGCAATTATTCTTAATTCTTTCTCTGTGTCCCTCTGCGCTCTCTGTGGCTCTGTGGTGAATCCTTTTTCATTCATGTTTTACCCTGGCCACGGTGAGGACCTCCACCCGCTTCGCCCCGGCCCGGCGCAGCACCCGGGCGCATTCCCGGACCGTGGCTCCGGTGGTGTAAAGGTCATCCACCAGGAGGATTTTTTTGTTTTCCACCTCTGCGGGCCGGGGGACGGCAAAAGCGTGGTGCACGTTGTCCCGGCGCTCTTTGGGGTTGAGGCCGATCTGGGGCGTGGTGTGGCGCACCCGGGCCAGCGTCTCCCGGCCCACTGCGGCGTCCGGGAAGGCCCCGGCCAGGAGCAGGGCCTGGTTGAAACCCCGGTGCTGCAGACGCCGGCGGTGGAGGGGCACCGGGACCATCAGGTCAGAATCCGCCACCAACTCCCGGCAGCGGGGCCGCTGTAGCCAATGCTGCAGCACCGGCAGATAGGCCATCTGCCGCTCAAACTTGAAGCGCTTGACCGCGTCCGCCACCGGCCCGTCATAGACCGCGGCAGCCCGGGCCCGGGCAAAAGGGGGGGGATCCGTCTGGCAGGGGCCGCAGAGCCGGTCCTGCCCCTCCCGGGACGCAAAGACCAGGCCGCAGCAGGAACAGACCGGGCTCTCCACCCATTCGATCTTTCCTTCGCAATCCGCACAGACCGCGGCCGCGGCCTCCTCCACCACCACCCCGCCGCAAAAAAGACAGAGCCGGGGCAGGAAGAAGTCCAGGACCCGGAACGCGGATTGCTTGAACCAGGAGGCACGGCTTCTCGGAATCAACATTTCCTCCGATGAATGGTCCCAGCTTAGGAATATTTTGCCAGATTGTCAAATAGATAGGAGATTATCGCCCAAGTCGGAAAGACCAGGAAAACAGCTATGAGGTGCGCAGGGCGCACCCTACAACGCGCTAAAAATTATATTTTTGCAGGAGGGGGTTTGGGGGAACCTCGCTTTTTCTAAAAAAGCGGGGTTCCCCCAAATCTTTCTAGCCGCTACACACCCGCCAGGCGGCGGGCCAGGGATTCGGCATTGGTGAAGAGGGTTTGGGTTTCGGCATCGGTGAGGCCCGCGCCCCGGGCGAGGCGTTCGGCGTGTTGGCGGGTGATGAGGTCGCCGGGGCTGTGGGAGTCGGTGTCGAGGATCAGGGAGGCGCCGGTGGCCCGGGCGATTTGGGCCACGTGGCCGTTGGCCAGGCAGTGGCCTTTGCGCGCGGAGATCTCCAGGAAGATGCCCCGCTCCTTGGCCAGGGCGGCTTCTTCCTTAGTAATCAGGCCAGGGTGGGCCAGAATGTTGATATCCGCTTCCAGGGCGGCGCGGTTGGTCCCCGGGGCCACGGGTTCGGCCAGGGTCTCGCCGTGCACCACAATCAAAGGCACGCCCAGGGCCCGGGCTGCGGCCGCCAGGGGGCCGATCAGGGCCGGGGGCAGGTGGGTGAATTCCAGGCCGGGGATGAAATAAGGGGGTGCGCCGCCATTAAGGCTTTGGGCCGCGGCTTGGAGGCGGTCAAAGACCATCTCGAAATTGGACGCGTCCACGTGGTCGGTGACGCCCAGAAAACGGTAGCCCAGCACCTGGGCCCGGCGCCAGAGTTCGGTGGGCAGGAGCTCGCCGTCGCTGTAAAGGGTGTGGGTGTGCAGGTCGATCATGGGGAGGTAGTTTTTAGTTTTTAGTTTTGGTAAGAGCAGGTTATCGACAGGCACAATGCAGTTCTCATCGCTTTAGTTAACTTTTATAACAAGACGAAATTGTTTATCAAAAAAAGCAGGCCTTTTCTATTTTTATAGCTCCGCAAACCAGATAACTCGCCGATCTAAAAAACTAAAAACTGAAAACTAAGAACTAAAAACTGTTTTTACATTTTATATTTGCCGAAGTCGTCGGGGTCCAGGCTTTCCAGGATTTCCGTCCATTTCTTGGCGTCTTCGGTGGTGATGGCCTCCTTGGCGGAGAGGTCCACCCGCCGGGCCTTTTGGATCACCACTTCGGCCACGAAGATGGGGGCTTTGACCCGCAGGGCCAGGGCGATGGCGTCGCTGGGCCGGGCGTCGATGGTCACCTCCTGGCCCTCCCGGTTGAGGTAGATGAGGGCAAAGTAGGTGTTGTCCCGGAGATCGCAGACCTCCACCTTGGTCACCTGGATTTGCATGTTTTCCATAATGATCTTCAGGAGGTCGTGGGTCATGGGGCGGGAGAATTTGATATTCTCCAATTCACTGGCGATGGCCGTGGCCTCCAGCAACCCGATCCAAATGGGGACCGCCTTGTCCGAGTCCACATCCTTCAAGATCATGATGGGACTGTTGGTAAAGGGGTCGATGGTCAGTCCGGAGACAGTCATTTGCCTCAGCATGATACCCTCCTTTGGGGTGCCTGCGGGTCAGCGGCCAGCGGCCACGTTATGGAAGAGTCCTCCACCCGTGTGCCTCTCAAGGAATGGGGGTGAGCCTCAGTAATCTGTACCTTAAGCAATTGCCCCACCAACTCCCGGGGCCCGGAGAAGTTCACCACCTGATTGGTCCTCAACCTCCCGGAAAGCTCCTCCGGGGAGCGTTTACTGGCTCCTTCCACCAAAACCTCATGAACTTTCCCCACCAGGTGCTGATGAGCCTTAAAGGTAAGTTCGTTTAATAAATTCTGCAAGCGGGCCAGGCGCTCGGCCTGGACCTCCCCCGGCACCCGCTGCGGCAGGAGGGCGGCCCGGGTTTGGGGCCGGGGTGAATATTTGAAAGAAAAGGCCTGGTCAAACGCGGCCTGGCGCACCAGGTCCATGGTGCCTTGAAAATCCTCTTCGGTCTCCCCGGGGAAGCCGACGATGATGTCCGTGGAGAGGCTGAGGCC
>JAKAGH010000353.1 GCA_021817645.1 Deltaproteobacteria bacterium | reverse complement strand
CTTGAACCTTGAATTGTCGGTACTGAGTTTTTCCGTTTTAGGGGCGGCTCAATTCAGGTAAAATAGCCGTACTGGATGAAGGTAATGAACCAACCGGTGAATCCCCCCAAAGCCGTGGCCATCGTCGGCCCCTCCAACTCCGGCAAGACCGAACTCGTCTGCCGCCTGTTGGGCTGGTTTCAGTCTCAAGGACTGAAAGTGGCCGTTTTGAAACACAGCCACAAGCTCAACTTGGGGGATCAAAACAAAGATACGGGGCGTTACCGCCAGGCCGGGGCCCGAAACCTGGCCCTGGCGGGCCCCGGGCTGCTGCAGATCACCCGCGTTCTGCCCGGAGATCCGCCCGTGGAGGAGGTCCTGGCCGCCTGGGCCCCGGATGCAGACCTGATCCTGGTGGAAGGTTATAAGTCCAGTTCCCTGCCGAAAATCGCCCTGGTGGGGGACCAACTGGAACAGGTCCTGCCGGACTTTTCCCAGGTTATCGCCCTGGTGAGCGCCGCCCCTTATCAGTCCCCGCTCCCGGTCTTCGCCCCCCAGCAGGTGGCGGAACTGGGCCGGTTTATCCACAACTTTTTCTTTCCGGGACTTAAGCAGGAATAAGTAGCAGGTTCAGGGGGGAGTTGGAGGGATGGGGTTGCCCGGCTTCTCGCCGGGGTAGCCCTGCCCCTCCGGTTGATTCCATGCCGGGTTTGGAGGTCGCGGCAAACCGATCTAATCGCCTAACGCATTGATAATTAATAATCTATTAGCCGAAAACTTTATTCTTTACCGGGGTAGGAGCCGGTCCGGGCTGCCCTCTTCCTCCTGATGGGCCAGAAGCTCTGGTTCTCCCCCGGCCCGCTTGCCTGTCAGCTTCCAGGAGGCCAGCCTTGCTTGCAGTCCTGGCCTGCCCCCGTGGTCATCATAGCCGTCATCGGCGCCTGTGGCACCGCCTCCCACCATGGCTGACAATTCCAGCATCATCTGCTCCATATTGCCAGACTGTGCTTTCAGCTCATGGGAGGCGCTGGCGCTTTCCTCGGCGCTGGCCGCCACTTCTTGCAGCACCCGGTTCATTTCGTTCGCGGCCCGGTTGATCTGATCCACCCCTTGGGCCTGCTCCATCGAGGCCGCGGCAATTTCCGCCACCAATTCCTTGACTTTGGTGGTGCTGGCGTCCACCTGGGAGAAGGCCTCTCCGGTTCTTTCCACCAGGCCCGAGCCCGCCTTGATCTTGGTCACCGTGGCATCAATTAAGTTGGCAGTATTCCGAGCAGCCTCGGCCGCGCGCATAGCCAGGTTTCTTACTTCATCGGCCACCACGGCAAAACCGGCCCCGGCATCTCCAGCCCGGGCCGCCTCCACTGCGGCGTTCAAAGCCAGCAAGTTGGTCTGAAAGGCAATTTCATCGATGGTCTTAATGATTTTCGCGGTCTCATCGCTGGCTGCGGAAATCTCTCGCATGGACGCAGTCAATTCACCCATGGATTTACCGGCTGATTCCACCACCTGTTTAGTCTCGTTCATCAAGGAATTGGCCTGATGGGCATTATCCGCGTTCTGCTTGGTCATGGCCGCCATTTCTTCCAGGGAGGAAGAAGTCTCTTCCAGGGACGCGGCTTGCTGGGAGGAACCGGTGGCCAGTTGCTCACTGGCGGACAATACCTGTCCGGAGGACGAAGCCACCTGTTCCGAGACTCCGGAAAGCCGCCTGATGAAAGCATTGATCGGTTTGGTAATGCCCTGGGTGATTAAGACGATGACCAGCAGGCTGACCAGAACCCCGATGATCGAGCCGAAAATCAGCATTTTGGCGGAGTTGCTCAACACCTGGTCCACGTTGGCCGCGCTCTTCACAGTTTCACCGATGCCGGAATTAGCCGCGACTTTGGCGGTTTCCAAAGCAGCATTACCCGCCTGCGCCCGCTTTTGGCCCAGGTCGGTTAAGGTTTGAAAACTCTTTAAGAGTTTATTCATGTGGGTTTTATAATCGGAGCCGGCGATCCTGATGTCCTCCAATTGGGAGATAGTCTCATCTTTGGTGGTCTTCTTCTGGATAGAGGACAGCTCATTCTCCACTTCCTGAAATTTCTTGGACGCTTCCTCGATAATTTTCGGGTCCCGGAGCAACTGGCCTTTGTTGGTATCCAATTGGATGGCGTAGCCCAGTTCCACCACATTATCCATGCTGCGGATTTTCGCCAAACGCTCCGTGAGCTGGGGGGCAGGGATCGCAGATTTGAACTGATCGTTCAGTATCCCGGTTTGCTGATCCAGGTATTCCAAACAGGTCTTGAGGAAATCCTGGGCCGAGGAATCCAACTTCTTCCGGATTACCTGGATCTCCTTGGCCACCTTTTCGGTCCCATTGATCAGGGTTTCGTACTCCGTGATTTTAACTGCGGCCTGGCCGGCATTGTCTTTCAACGTTTGCAGGTTAGGGTATTTGGCGGCCAGTTCTTGGGCTTCCCGGAGATATTTTTTCACCTGCTCCAGTTGCTGCCGGGATACGGCTAAGTAAGAGTCTTCATAGGAAAAATGATAGCCCTGCATTTCCGAAATGGTCCTCAGGACGTGGCGCTCCACATCACTGGCGATCCGGGTTTGCGGCATGTACTCGTTGGATAGCACCTGGGCGTCTTTGGCCAGGCCTCTCATAATATAGAGGGAAATCCCGGTCAATATCAGAGCCAGAATTAGCACGATGCTGAAACCGCCAAAGATTTTGGAGCTCAATTTCATGGATTTCTCCTACCTCAATCCTTAATGTCAGGGCGGCCAGGTTTCAAGGCCGCCCTGGCCTTGGTGAGTCACTTACTTTTTGTAAACCCCGCAACCGATGACCAGATCCTCAAACTTCTCCAGGTACATTTCCTTGGGTTCAATCTTTTTGGAGACCGGGTTCATGAACTTATATTCCTGCCAGGCCGTGGTGTTGGTCTTCATCAGGTTTTGGCGCTCTTTCATGTACTCCTTGCCGTCCACGTCTTTGAAATCGAGCAACTCCTTGCCCACCATGCTCTTCTTCTGGCCGTGGGCCAGGCACTTCATGTTCATATCGTAGACGACGATGTACAGGTCCCGGTCCACGAACTGGCCTTTGGGATTGTCGAATTCCGCAAAGGCCTTATCCTTGCCGTTGGCCTTAATGTATTCAATGGCTTTTTTCACCATGGCCACGGCTTCTTCCTTGGTTCCGGCTTCAGCCGCATAGCTGGTGCAGTAACCCAGGATCAAAAACAGGCCGATAAACGCCAGCACCATTGCCTTTTTCATCACGCTGTGCTCCTTTGAGTGGTTAGTTTTTAACAAACGCCGATATCAGTTC
>JAKAGH010000352.1 GCA_021817645.1 Deltaproteobacteria bacterium | reverse complement strand
AAAGATGCCTTTTTAAAATAAGTTCTAGTCCATTTTACCCTATTTGCATGTCTGGTATCACGTCCGCTTGGGACTAGTTCATTTTTATCTTCATTTGACAACTTAAAATAGTTAGCCAGCCGATCAATTAATTCATTAATTGTATGATCTTTCTTGTCCTTCACTATTTCGAGAAAAGGAAGAAAGTATTTCTGGAATTCAGGGACTGACATAGTTGTCTACCCCCCAAGAATAATGTCTTATGTAAATTTGACTCTTTTAATTAAGTTGCCACAAAATGTTCGAATTTGTCAAGGAATCATAGAAAAGCCATTTAAGGAAGGTCATGGCTCACCTTAAATAACAATTACCATTGACACCCCTATAGCTTCCTGAACCTGGCCTTGAATTCTAATTCACCAACAAGTTCGGCGGCAGTTTGTTGAATTGGCTGCGGTAGCGGAGTTGGCTGCTGGCAAAGAGGATGGAAAAGATGTTGTGGTCGTCGCTCACCGGGGTTTCTTGCAGCAGCGCCCGGTTCACCAGCCGGGCGGCCTTCAGGGTCTCATAATCCTTCTTCGGCATGGGCCCCTTATCCGCCATCTCCAGGGCCACCTCAGGATCGAGGGGGGCGCTGGAGGCCACCAGGCAGGCGCTGGACACCAGGCCCTGGGAGGGCGGCGAGCGCAGTTCCAGGACGGAGGGGAAGACCGCAGCCACGGTGGCCAGGATGGTGTCGTCGGCCTTTTCGTTGGCCGGATCGAAATAGGTGTTGATGATCACCACCCCGCCGGGCCGCAAACAGTTTTGCACTTCCCGGAAATACTCCACGGTGAGCAGGTAGTCCGGGGTACAGTCGCCGTTGAAGAGGTCGGTGATCACCAGGTCGTAGGCGGGGAAGGGGTGGCGGCGGACAAAGGTCCGGGCGTCTTCCACGTGCACGGCGATACCCTTGGGGTCGAAATCAAAAAACCGGGTGGCCGCGGCCAGGGAGTTGGGGTTGATCTCCACGGCCGTGACCTTGCCCCCCCGGCGCTGCAGGTAACGGGGGAGCATGCCCGCGGCCACGCCCAGCACCAGAGAGTTTCGAGCGTTGGGGGCATAGGCGTCGATCAGGCGCATCATGAAGCCGGTGTGGTCCAGGATGGTGCCGTCCGCAGTCACCATGTTTTGAATGATGCCGTCCTGGAGATAGGCCCGGGCCGGTTTCCGCCCCTGCCCTTCCGGATACGCCTCCAGAACCTTGATATTGCCGAAAACTGAGGTGTATTCGGCCAGGACCTCAAAATTTTTGCCGATGTCGCTCAGGCCCGCCAGCATCTTAAAGTAGGCGCGCTGGGCCAGGAGCAGCGACCCGCCCAGCAGGATGACCGCGGCGCAGCCGCAGAGCAGGCGCTTTTTCCGCCTGCCGGACAAATCCTGATGGAGCAGGGAGATGGCGGCCACCACCAGTCCCAGCCCCAGGCTCATCCACAATAAGGCCCGGAAGTTGGTGAGGTGGGGAATAATCACAAACGCGGTCAAGACCACGCCGGCCACCGAGCCCACCGTGCTGATGAAAAAGACCCGGCCCGCGCCCGCGTCCCCCTCCGGGTTGGCGTCCCGGGCCAGGGCGATGAGCAGCGGGTTCATGGCCGATAAGACCACCAGGGGCAGGGCCAATAGGATGATGCCCCCCAGAAAACTGGCCACAATCAGATTAATAGTGGCCAACATGGGGAAGACCACAGGGTAAACCGCGGTGGCCACCACGATGGACAGTGCCGCCCAGAGCGGCGCGGCCAGGAGCGACAGCTGCAACTGCTCTTTCTGACGGCTGCGGGAGAAGATCCCACCCAGCTGGTAGCCCAGGGCCAAAAATATCAGGGTGATGGAGAGGATGCCGGCCCAGATGTACAGGCTCACCCCGAAGTAAGGGGTCATGATCCTGGAGGCCAGAACTTCCAGCGAAAGGGTGACTGCGCCGGTAATAAAGATCAGCGCTTCGTACTGTTTGAGCCGGACCGGGGTCCCTTGGTCCGGGGCCTTCCCTTCCGGGGTCCTGCTTTCCGGGGTAATTTTCTTTTTCTTGGCCATTTTCCGGTGGTAAATAGACGTTTTTTTTCAAGCATAGCAGATGGGAGCCGGCCGGGGCAAGTAGATTGCGGCGAGGCCCCCGCCCCGGATCTGGTCAAATATATTGTCTCTCTTTCATCCTAAATTTTTCCAAAACCTCCTCTCCCCCTTGCTTTTCCGGCCATGATGCTTAATTTCTAACTGCTGAGAAGTTCAGCCCGAGCCCTAGGAGGGTTGGGGGTAGGCGGCTTTAGGCCGGGCCCCTAAGGGTAGGGTCGCCCGCCGGAGCTGAACTCTTAGCGTGTACCTGCTTCGGCCCCGAGCAACAGCCGGCCCGGCCCAAATTTCCCCAAGGGACGGCTGGGCGCCGATTGCCGGCAGCGGCAATGGATGCCTCGCTTCGCTACCGGAGCAGCGGGTGGTAACCACGGAACCAGGGGCGTTTGTCGAGCACGGCGCTACTTTCCCCTTGAGGAGCGGAAAGGGGTTTCGTGGGGTGGGGAAGGCCGGGAAATCCGGATGGCTTGCCTAAACTTTCCTAAGATTAGGAAATTGCCAGTCCGGATTCCCGGCTTTCCTTTAGCATATTTTTACCCGCTTTCTTCACCCCGCCCGGCTCCGGCAACATAGGCTTCTCTGCCGGTCCGGCCTTTCCTCCCGGTATTCTCGTGCTTTCAGGCAAAGCCTCCGGGTCTTGGCTGTAAAGATAGATCTTCTCCGCCTTTCCTTCTCTCCTGAGATACAGGCTATTTATCCCCAGTGCCGCGTCCGCGATTTTTACCTGCCCCCGGTAAGCCCTATCTCCCTAAAATATTTTTGTTTTTACAAAATATTTATCAGAAAGATAATATCTGCCGATATATCATGAGTCTAGATGTAATCTAGGAAAATCCGGACAAAAGAAGACATCTTCAGCCCGTCAACCCGGCCGGAAATGGCAGTTAAATCCCCGGGTTGGAGGATGATTTCTTTCCCCGTATTAATTAAATAACCGAAATTCCTTTAAAAAATTTAGAGGAGAGCCTGGCTATGCGGTTGAGTCTTCAGAATCGCTTCCTGTTACCCACCATGGCTTTGATTATTTTGGGCACAGGTATCTTGACCTTCATATCTTATGATAAATCCAAGCAAGCCATAGAACAGGCGGCCACGGAGCAGATGGCCACGGTTTTGGACGCCACCAAGAACAATATTGATGCCACCATGGATATCTTCAAGGTGCTGATCTTGGGCTGGACCGATGAAATGCTGTTCCAGACAGCTGCCCAAGCATCACCCGACG
>JAKAGH010000351.1 GCA_021817645.1 Deltaproteobacteria bacterium | reverse complement strand
GCCGTGGCCTTTTCAATGAGGTCCAGGCGTTGGTTCTGGTCTTTGTTGGTTTGCAGGATGGTTTGAATCTGTTCGATCAGGTTTTTGATATTTTCCATGGGGCCTGCGGCCCTGGCCGGCGACGCACCCAGGAGCAGATGGAGGCCCAGGAAAACTATCAGGCTCAATCCCAGGAGGCTGGTTAGCTTGTTGGTCGTTTTCATGAATTACCTCTCTTTTAGGGTTAAACTTTGAGGGGTGGTCCCCAGAGCCGGGAAGGTGCCAGCGGCCCTGAAGGGTAGGGAAAGTGCGGATATCTTGAAGATATGTAGCTTGTCTATTGTTATGTATAGAAATAATAACAGACAAATTAATAATTTTCAACCCCAAATTACCTGGAAGCCATTTCAAAGCCTCAAATTGCTCTAAACTGTCATTCTGAGCGCAGCGAAGAATCTCGTATTTTCGAAGCGTTGAGATCCTTCACTGCGTTCAGGATGACAGAAAAGGAGGTTTTGAAATGGCTTCTATCATTTTTCTCAAGCATGAGGCGGGAGAAATTATTGAAAGAATTTTTTATCGGTGCAGGGTGATAGGGAGGCGCTGCTATGACCGGCCGGGGCGCCGGGTCTGGAAGTAAGAAAAGGACGATAAGGGTAACAGGGCAAGGGGGAAATCTGGCCCGGCCCCGCCAGTTAAGGAGAGAAGTCTTTTAATTCTCTCAGTGGCTAAGCCAGATGCGGCTTCTCAGCCTCCCTCTTTGGCGGGGGGCTGAGGCGCGGTTTTGGGGGGAGAGGGACAAGCTTCCTGCAAATCCGCGAGATTCGCCTGCAGTTTCAGTTGCATGCACTTTAGCAAGGCGTTGAAAGAGGACGCCCGGATGATCCGGTCGAATTCGTTGCGGAGGTTTTCCACCAGGCTCACGTCTTCGATGACCAAATCGTGGATCATCCAGCCCTGTGGTTTCTGCAGCAGCTGGAATCTCACGGGAATCTTGTCGTTGGAGCGCACCACCGTAATGCGCACTTCCGCGGCGTCACCCTTTTGGGTTTCACCCTGGTATGTCACCGTGCATTTGGCAAAGTCATCGAGTTTGCCGGCGTAAGAGGCTCTCAGGAGTTGGGTGAACAGGCGGATGAACTCAGAGCGCTGGGCCGGTTTGATGCTGTTCCAGTTCTTTTCGAGGCAGCGCCGGGACATTTCCTGGTAATCGAGCCGCCGCAGCGCTGATTGTTCGATGAGGCGGAGACGGGTGGGTTTATCTTTCTTGGTTTGCAGAATGTTCTGGACTTCTTCGATCAGGTTCTTGATGTCCTCCATGGGACCCGCAGCCCTGGCCGGGGGGGCGTTCACGGTTAAAAAGATCGCCAGGGCCAGGGTCAGCCCGCACCGGCCAATCAGCTTCTGGAGCGGATTCATAAAGTAGCCTTCTTCATTAATGATGATCTCGGAGGCCCGTTTAGTTGAAGCCTCCGGTTGCAGGGGGTGTCTCCGGCGGGACTTTAGCTAAATATAAGTCTTAAATTCCAGGAAGCAAATAAGCACAAGTGCCTATTTTTCAGAACCAAAGGTATGCAGACCACAAGATTATTTACCCGGGAATTGGTTTTTTAGGGGGGAGGCGAATAATCTTCCAGGGAGAAGGGGGGCTTCTGGCCAGCGGTGGCTGTGGTCCGGAACGGCAGCAGCGGATCACTCTTGGGAGATCAGAGCAAGGTTCCGGCTGGCGCCGGAACCTTGCTTACTGCAGGGTTTCTTTTTAACCTGATTTATGCCCCCCCGGTTCTGTGCAGTTCGCTGATTTTATTCCGGAGACGCTGCACCAGCCCGTTGTAAGAAGATTCTCTGATCACCTGGCTGAACTGGGAGCGGTAGTTGTTCACCAGGCTGACACCCTCGATGACCACGTCATAGACCACCCAGCCCTGGTCTTTCAGCATCAGCCGGTAATCCATGGGAATCCGGTCGTTCTTTCTTAAGATGACCGTTTTCACCTCCGCGTAGTTCGCATCTTCCGGAATCTCCCGGAGATATTGGACTTTTTCACCCTGGTAGTTCATCACTTTGCCGGAGTAGGAAGCCTCCAGGAGTTCTCCGAACAGACGCACGAATTCCTGGCGCTGGCCTGCCGTGAGGGTGCGCCAGGGAGCCCCCAGGGAACGCTTGGCCATCTCTTCGTAATCAAAGCGGCGGTCAACCACCTGTTTGACCCGGTCCCGGCGCTGCTTCTTCATGGCCGGGGCCTTTAAAGAAGGGTCCTGCAGGATACGGATGACTTCATCTATCACGCTTTTGACCGCGTCGGTGGGACTTCCTGCCCAGGCCCCCGAGACTGCCAGGGCCAGGTTGAGGGTTAAGCCAAGGGCAATGCCCCTGATCACCGCAAGCCGCATAATTTGCTCCTTTAAAGGTGTGATGTCCCGAAAATCAATGATTTATTCCCAGGAACTCCGATGGTCTTCAGTTTTTCAATTTTCGGCTGAGAGAATCAGGATTATCAAGGTATCAGAAAAAGGGTTGCCTCGGAGCTTTTCAAAAAATATCGGTTTTTTGGAGAAAGAACACTAAAAAAGATCAAGTTTTCTAGAAAATAGTCCAAATTGACGGGTAAGCGCGCTGCCGCTAAAAACCGCCAGCGATCTTTTAAACCTTGCCGTGGATATATTTGGCAATCAGGTCTTCCCATTCCACCGCGGATTCAGTGTCCCGGATTTTCCCGCCGTTGACGATCAAATTGCCGGAACTGCCCGGGGAGAGCTTGACGAATTTGTCGCCGATAATGCCCTTGGTGCGGACGGAAGCGATGGCGTCATCATAAAGCTTGATCCCCGGCTTTAATCTCATTACCAACTTGGCCTGGTCTCCCGGGGTCAAGCCAATGGATTCCACCCGGCCCACTTCCACACCCGCGATCTCCACGGCAGCCCCGTCTTTGAGACCGGAGATATTGTCAAAGTTTGCGCTCACCTGGTAGCCGTGGCCGAAAAATTCCATCTTGCCCAGATGCACAGCCAGATAAGCCAGGCAAGCCAGGCCCGCCAGCACAAAGACGCCCACCACTAACTCCAGATTGCCTCTTTTCATGGTCTTATTCAGGCCTCCAGAAAATCAACTTCTCCCTTGATAAAACTTTGCACCATCGGGTCCTGATGATGTTGAATTTCATCCGGACTGCCGTAAGCAATGATGCGGCCCTGGTGCAGCATGGCCACGTAGTCGGCGATCTGAAAGACCTCCGGGATATCGTGGGCCACCACCAGGGCGGTGTATCCGCTCGCGGCATGCGTTTTTTTAATCAGGTGGAACACGGTGTTGGACATGGGCGGGTCCAGGCCGGTGACCGGTTCGTCGAAGAG
>JAKAGH010000350.1 GCA_021817645.1 Deltaproteobacteria bacterium | reverse complement strand
GATGCCCACGAAGCCGTAGATATCCAGGTCCAGGCGAAAGAGCAACAGGGCCAGCAAGGCCCCCACCCCCGCAGACGGGAGGCCGGAAAGGATGGTCAGGGGGTGGACGAAGCTTTCGTAGAGAATGCCCAGGATCATATAGATGACCAGGATGCACATGATGAGAAGCAGCCACAGGCCGGACAGCGAGGATTGGAAGGCCTGGGCCGCGCCCTGGAAATTGGTGGTGATGGTGGCCGGCAGAAGTTGCCGGGCGATCTTTTGCACTTCGCTCACACCTTCGCCCAGGGCGGTGCCCGGCTTCAGGTTGAAGGAAATGGTCACTCCCGGGAGTTGCCCCGAATGGTTGATGGTGAGCGGCCCCAGGCCCCGGGTCAGGGTGGCCAGGGCGTCCAGGGGCACCAGTTGGCCGCTGGCGGAACGGATATAGAGCCACTGCAAGGCCGCGGGGTCCATTTGGTACTGGGGCTCCAGTTCCATAATCACCCAATACTGGTTGTTGGGGGCGTAGATGGTGGAGATCTGCCGAGAGCCGTAGGCATAATACAGGGCGTCTTCGATCTGCTGCGCGCTTACTCCCAGGGCCGCGGCCTTGTCCCGGTTGATATTGACGTTGACCTGGGGATTTTTGATCTGCAAATCGCTGTTGACGTCCTGCAGCCCAGGCAAGGCCCGCATCTTGGCCTCCAACTGGGGAGCGTAGTGATAAAGCTCCTTGATATCCGGGCTCTGGAGGGTGAACTGGTAGAGGCCCTTGGTCAGCATGCCGCCGATGCGGATGGTGGGGAGAATCTGGGGATAGACCTTGATGCCGGGAATCTGGGCCAGCTGGGGCCGGAGTTGCTGGATGATCTCTTGCGCCGGGGGCCGCCGGTCCCGGGGGATGAGGCGGATAAAGATGCGGCCCGTGTTGCCGGACACATTGGGCCCGCTGGCGCCGATGGAGGAGAAAAAGTTATCCACGTAGGGGTTTTTACTCACCACCGCGGCCACCTGCTTCTGCAGCCGCATGATGGCCTCGAAGGAAATGCCTTCAGCCGCTTCGGTGAAAGCAAAGATGGACCCCTGGTCCTCGGTGGGCAAAAATCCCTTGGGGATGATGCCGAACAAGATGACCGTCACGAGCAGCAGGAGACCTGAGAAAATCATCATGGTCCGGCGGCGTTGGAGCGCCCACTGCAGGGTGTGGTCGTACCAGGACAGCATCCCCTCGAAAAAACGCTCCGTCAGGTTGTAGAGGCGTCCATGGGCTTCTTCCCGGGGCGGCCGCAGGAAACGGCTGCAGAGCATGGGGGTCAGCGTCAGGGAGACCACGCCGGAGACCAGGATGGCGGCGACGATGGTCACGGCAAACTCATGGAGCAACCGGCCCAGGATGCCGCTCATGAAAAAGACCGGGATAAAGACCGCGGCCAGAGACAGGGTCATGGACAGGATGGTGAAGCCGATCTCCCGGGACCCGGTCAGGGCCGCCTGGAAGGGCTTCACGCCCATCTCCATATGGCGGACGATATTTTCCAAAACGACGATGGCGTCGTCCACCACGAAACCCACGGACAGGACCAGGGCCATCAAGGAGAGGTTGTCCAGGCTGTAGCCCAGCAGATACATGACGGAGAAGGTGCCGACAATGGACATGGGCAAAGCCAGGCTGGGAATGACGGTGGCAGAAAGGTTGCGCAGAAATAGAAAGATGACCAGCACCACCAGGGCCAGGGCCAGGAGCAGGGTGAACTGGACGTCGTCCACCGATTCCCGGATGGTGACGGAGCGGTCATATAGGGTGACAATGTTCACCGAGGCCGGGATCTGTTGGCGCAAGGTGGGCAGGAGTTTTTTGATGGCGTCCACCACCTCGATGGTGTTGGTGCCCGGCTGGCGCTGGATGGCCAGGACGATGCCCCGGGTGTTTTTGTACCAGGACGCGATCTTGTCGTTTTCCACGCTGTCGAAGGCCCGGCCCAATTCCTCCAGGCGCACGGGCTTGCCGCCCCGGTAGGCGACGATGAGGGGGCGGTAGAGCGCGGCGGTGGTGAGCTGGCCGGTGGCCTGCACCGTGAAGGCCTGATGTTTACCGTAGAGGGTGCCGGTGGGGATGTTGACATTGGCGTTTTTGACCGCGTCCCCCACCTCATTGAGGCCCAACCCCCGGCTGGCCAGGGCCTTGGGGTCCAGTTGCACCCGCACCGCATACTTTTGCGATCCGAAGACCTGCACCTGGGCCACGCCGCTCACCATGGAGAGGCGTTGGGCCATGAGGGTCTGGCCGTACTCATCCACGGTGGACAGGGGCAGGGTGTCGGAGGTCAGGGCCATATATAGGACAGGCTGGTCCGCGGGGTTCACCTTCTGATAGGTGGGGGGAGTGGGCATGTTCTGGGGAAGCTGGGCCGCGGCCTTGGCCATGGCCGCCTGCACGTCCTGGCCGGCGGCGTCGATACTGCGGCTCAGGCTGAACTGCAGGGTGATCTGGCTGAGCCCCAGGGCATTGGTGGAGGACATGTTGTCCAGACCGGCGATGGTGGAGAATTGTTTCTCCAGGGGGGTGGCCACGGACGAGGCCATGGTTTCCGGGGAGGCCCCCGGGAGATTGGCCGTCACCAGGATGGTGGGAAAGTCCACGTTGGGGAGATCGCTCACCGGCAGGTACCGGTAGCTCATGGCCCCGAAGATGAGAATGGACAGCATGACCAGGGTGGTCATGACCGGCCGGCGGATGAAAAGCTCGGTGAAATGCATCGGGGCTGGGGTGGTGTCCCTTAATTACTGTGACATATAATCACGGGATTTTTCTTTCCCCCCTTTTCTAAAGGGGGGTAGGGGGGATTATATAACCGCTTGATAATCCCCCTAAATCCCACTTTAGGAAAGGGGGACTTAAAATACCTGACATCCAAGAGGGGCATGGTTTAATTCACACTGCTTATGGGACATGGCACCAGGGCAGCCGGTTAAGGGCCGCTCTTGATTTCCACTTTGGCGCCGGGAATAAGCCGGATCTGGCCGTCAGTCACCACCCGCTCCCCCGGCTGCAATCCCTTTTTGATGATGGTCTCGGAATTAAGGGGCCGTTTGACTTCCACCGGGCGGACTTCGGCTTTGAGGTCAGGGGTGATGACCCAGACGAGCTGGCCTTCCTGGCCGGTTTGAATCGCCTGGGTGGGAGCCAGGACGGCGTTAGGTTCGGTGGTGAGCTTCACCACCACATTGACGAACTGGCCGGGCCGCGCGGCTTCTCCCGGGGCCACGGTGACCATCAGCCGGTCCCCCAGGGGCAGGACCTGGCGCACCTGGGGCTGGACTGTGAGGATTTTCCGGGCCGTGCGCAAATTATCGGCCCGCACTTCCAGGA
>JAKAGH010000349.1 GCA_021817645.1 Deltaproteobacteria bacterium | reverse complement strand
GTGAAAAGTAATAAAACAATTCCAATGTCCGCCAGGGTTTCAACTTCTTGAACCGCTTTTATCAGTCCACAAAAGTGAGGTCCCGCCAATATGCCGGTTAGGATAAACCCCACAATTACCGGCACCCTCACCTGGTGGCAAATAAACAGCACGACAATGGCAAGTGCCAAGGTGATGAGCAAATCGTTTAGTATTAATAATTCCATTGATAGTCCATTGCCAAAAATAAATCAGGAATTGTTAAGTATGAGTGACTGTATTGAAAGGATAACAACGCGCTGAGAACCTTGGTGAAGGCTGAAAGGTAAATATCCTCAAGGTTGCTCAAGTACAACTCGTTATTTTAGTAATTTCGTTCTTAATAGATAGATTTCCATAGATTAATGCTTAATTATCTTAAGGTTGTTTAATTTATTCTATATTTTTTATTGCTTTGCCCCTGGAAGTGAAGGAGATACCCTGTTGGCCCGCGGTTCCTATCATTACCCCCTCGATGATGGGTTCACTGACCTTGCTCTTAGCTTCCCATTTTACCAGAAAGTTGGCTCCCGAGCCGCCATGTGTGTCTGATTCCTTGACAATAAGACGGGTGGAGGCCATGGGGTTAAGAGTTAATGGTTTGGGCAAATAGCTCTTGATGACTTTTCCATCGGAGTCATAATAATCCGCCAGAGTTATTGTAATGGCATGATCCGGGTCCGTATTGCGAATGCTCACTATGCCGGTCAAGAGAAATTTTTTTTCCTGGTCACCATGATATACATGGGAATAAACCGGCACATAAACCAGTTGCCCTTTAGATAGTTCAATGGCCTGGACTACATGAGTGGTATGAAAGAGAATACTAGCAGTCAAAATAATCTTAATAAAAAACTTGGGCCAGGATTTTTGTTTTGGTCCTTGCATCCTCTTATCTCCTTGAGAATGGACTGGTATGTGAAAAAAAAGACTCTGTCAGCAAAATCTCGGCGGTTTCTTTGAATAAGTTGCTGCTCCGGGGCAGCTGATTCGCCAGTTATTCTGGTAATTTTCTCCGTCTGATAAGTGACAGCTATAAACTTTAACAGCTATTTTAAAACTCATGTCTACCGGTCGCGAAACTGTCTGATCAGTGCGGCGGCAGCTTCCTTGGTTCGTGCCCACCTACTTGGTTGAGGCTTCTCCTGATTCGGCGTGCCAATATCCATTATCTTCCCTATCCATAGGGCGATGGTTTGAAGCAATGCTCTTTCCATAGGAAGAATAAGGAGCTCGTCCATTGAGTCGGGTTTCGCTAACACCCAGACGGTTAAAGCGCCGGCTCGTCTGCCGTTAATCGAGATGTCTGCGGAATGGGAATCAGAGGTGGTCTGGAATTGGGACGAACAGAAAGATTCGCCGACTACCTCCAGTTGCGCCCAAGTCCGTTCCGGATTCTGGTAACCCCGTGGGATAATGTTGACAATGTCTTGAAGCATTTTTGAAAGATTCGCGTTGGATCGACAAAGGCAGTTTGATATGGAATACAAACATTCCAACTCCTTGACTCGTTCGTTGAGTTCGCGCGTGCGCTTCCTGAGGGCGGATTCAACCCATTCGTATTCTGCAAGTTTAACCTGGAAGTCGAGGATTTCTTGATGTGCGTCACGCAGAGCCTCAACCAGGTCATCATGCGTAATTTCGCGGCCTTGTTCCTTCATCGTTCTTTTTCAGCAAATTTAGATTGGTGGGAAACTTGGCAGTTTCGTCCAGGGCTCAGGATACGCGCCCTTAAAAGCCGCAGGAGCGCCGGCAAGACGCTTAACGCGGCCAGCAAGACGCTCAGGCTGCCTACCGCGGACAAAAGCCCCAGGCTAAAGGTGCCCTGGTGGCCCGAGATCATTAAGCTGCCGAAACCCACGGCGGTAGTCAACGCGGCCAACAGAACCCCTTTGGCGGTACCCGCAGGCAAGGTGATGACCTGGGCCGACTTCTCTTGTTGCCAGCGCACCAGGATGATGATCCCATACTCTACCGCTTCTCCCAGAATCAATGGTAAAAAGAGAACATTCGCCTGGTTGAAAGGGACTTCCAGAAGCCACATCAGGCCCAAGGTTAAAGAGGTCCCAACAATCAAAGGGACCAAAGCCAGGATCGTCAGCCGCACGCTGCGCAACAGAAAGGCAACTAACAAGGCAATGCCTAAGAGGGAAACTCCGGCCGCCCAGAGACAGGCGTTACGAAATGCCAAGGTAAATACATAAAGTAACACCGGGTCCCCGGCGACGTTAGGGTCTAGGCCCCTCAAGTCGCGGACAAATTGCCCCAGGGGCCCGGGATTCCAAATATCCTGGGAAGGGAAGATCCGGATAAGATACTGCCCATCGGCACTGACGAAGCGCTGGCGCACATTTTGGGGCAAATCCTCAATACCCGGCGGGCTTAAGGCCCCAGCGATATTACCCCGCAAGAGATCCCATTGGTCGCGCAGATCCGAAATAAATTTTTGCTCAAAATCTGCCAGGCGCGCGGCGGTCTGAGGATTGCTTGGCTGCTTCAGGAGGGTGATGAGGCGTAAAAGCAGGCCATCGATTTCGCTTAACTTCTCCTGGGTGGGCTTCTCCTCCGGCTTCCAATCGCTTTCCACAGCTTGAGAGAGCTTGAACCGGATACGCCCCAGGATGGAGGCCAGTTCTTGAACGCCGGAAGGGCTTGGCGGGTTGGCAGAAAAACTTATCCCGGTCACCAATGGCTTCAGCTCAGTGAACAAGCGTTGCTTGCCTTCCACCTGGCTGGGTAGGAAAGACAGAATGGACTCCACGTGGGAGACGCTGTCCAGTTTTTTCAAAGCTTTCGTCAGGCGCGGCAGGTCCTCGATGCTACTGACTACCATAGCCCCATAAGAGGTAGAGTATTTGGATTCCCGGATGAGCTTCTGTTCCCAGACTACCGACTCGGTCCCGGGATTTTGCAGGTGCAAAGGATTTAAGTCAAAGGGAACGTGAAACAGGCTAATCCCACCCAGGGCCGTGACAATTAACCCCAAGGCTACCATTAGGCCCGGCCGCCGCCACTTTAGGGAAAGAAAGGAATGAGGTTTGCTGGTGCATTCTATTTCAAGAGATCCGGGGGTCCATCTTTCGGTGACGATCGCCAGAGCCGGCAGCAAAACCAGGCAAGCAAATATGTTGACCAGGATGCCCAGGGAAATGATGAGACCCAGTTCTTCCAATCCCTTAAACCCGGTAAATATAAAAGGGCAAACCGAAACCACCGCCGTCAGGGCGGCATAAAGGATTCCCGGAGAGGCCCGTCTGATGGTGCAGGCCAGGTTGCCCGCGTTGCAGCGCGGCTGCTGGCCCTGTTCCTCCTCCAGGCGGGAATACCAGTGGATGCCGAAGTCCACGGT
>JAKAGH010000348.1 GCA_021817645.1 Deltaproteobacteria bacterium | reverse complement strand
CGGGCAAGGTATAGACGATGATCTGGGCGCTCTTGTGGCCGCTGACTCCGGCAAAGTTGCTATAGGCCTGCTGGCTCAGTTCCACCCGGGCAATATCCCGGACCCGGACGATCTGGGCGGTTTCCGCCCGTTGGCTCTTGACGATGATGTCTTCGAACTGCTGGACATCCTCCAACCGGCCCAGGGTGTTCAAGGTAAACTGGAAGGCTTGCTCGGGAGGGGACGGCGGTCCCCCAAGCTGGCCGGCCGCCACCTGGATGTTTTGCCCCCGCAAGGCTTCCAGCACCTCAACGGTGGTCAGGTTGTAATATTGGAGGCGGTTGGGATCCAGCCAGACCCTCATACTGTAGGACCCGGCGCCGACGACCCGGATCAGGCCGACTCCGGGCAGGCGGGCCAAAGGGTTTTGCAGGTTGATGACCGCGTAATTGGAGAGAAAGGTTTCGTCGAATTTTTCCTCTTCCGAGTAGAGGCTGATCACCAGCAAGATATCGGTGGAGACCTTTTTGACGGTGACGCCCTGCTGCTGGACACTCAGGGGCAGTTGGGCGTTGGCGCTGTTTACATAGTTTTGCACCTGCGCCAAGGCGGTATTGAGATCGGTGCCCACGTTAAAAGTGACAGTCAGGCTGTAGCTCCCGTCACTGCCACTGGTGGAAGACATATAAAGGGAGTTTTCCACCCCGTTGACCGCCTGTTCGATGGGAACGCCGATGGTATTGGCCACCGTCTCGGCGCTGGCGCCGGGGAACCGGGTAGTTACCTGGATGGTGGGCGGCACCACCGCGGGATATTGCGCCACCGGCAAAATAAAGAAACACACCACCCCGATAATGATGGTGACAATGGCAATGACGTTGGCAAAGATCGGCCGGTCAATGAAAAACTTTGAAATCATGATCCGGCCTTTTTCTTGCCGTTCTTCTTGGACGCGGTTTTATCTTTTCCCGCCTGCGGTTTTGGCTCTGCTTTTTCGGGTGTAACCGGCCGGCCGGGGATGGCTTTGATAACGCCGTCCACCACCACCCATTCATCTCCCTGGAGGCCTTCGTCAATGACCCGGGAACCATTTACCTGGGTGCCCAGGGTGACGCTGCGGCGCTCCACGATGTTTTTCTCATTAATCACCAGCACAAAGGAGCCTTGCTGATCAAAACCCAGGGCTGGCGTCGGCACCACCAGGGCCGCCGGTTTTTCTCCCACCGGCACCTGCACCCGGGCGAATAATCCCGGCAGGACCTTGCCATCCTTATTAAGGGAAATCCCCCGGAGCAGGAGGGTGCCGGTGGTGGGCGTGACGCTGATAGCCGCAAAATCCAGGGTCCCCTCATGAGGGTAACCCTTTTCGTTGGCCAGCCCGAAGGCCATGGGCCATTTCTTTTTGCTGGCCTCCTCGGGAGAAAGCTTGGTCCCGCCCATGAGGCGCAGGAGGTCCCGTTCATTGATGGTGAAATAGATGTAGATGGGGGAAATCTGGTTGACTTCGGCCAGGATCGTGCTTTCCCCCGACCCCACCAGGTTGCCGGGGTCCTTCAAACGCCGGTCGATGCGGCCGACAAAGGGCGAGAGGACCCGGGTATAGTCCAAGTTGAGCTGGGCCAGGTCCCGTTGGGCTTCAGCGTTTAACAGCGCGGCCTTGGCGGCGTCCCGTTGATACAGCCATTGATCCACATCCACCTGCGACGCGGCCTTTTCCTTCAACAGCTTGGAATACCTGGTCAATTCCGTTTGCGCATGAAACAGGGCGGCTTTTTGGGTGAGAATGCTTGCTTTGGCCTGCTGCAGTTGGGCCTGGTAGGTGTTTTGCTGAATCAGGAACAACAACTGCCCTTTTTTCACCCGGTCGCCGTCCTGGAAGAGGACCTTTTCCAGGTAGCCCTCGACCCGGGCCCGGAGCTGCACGGTATTGATGGCCTGGGTGTTGCCGGTAAGCTCCAGATACTCCGTGACCGGCCGTTTCAGGGGTTTGCTGACCGTCACCTTGGGGGGAGGCGGCGGCGTATACCCCTTTTTTTCACCGCAACCCGCAAAGACCAGAAGCAGCAGGGGAATTAAACCCCACGTCAGGTGCCGGAAACCGGGACAAGGCAGGAATTTCTTTGGCTTCATAACAGAAAGCTCCAGTGGCTTTGCATTTCGGGACTGTGTCCCCTCCCCCCATCTGCCCCTCCTGTGGGAGAGTGGCGCTGCAGAGGGAAATCCTTGGCGCCACCCGCCACCGGACCAGGCAAGCCAAAAAACTCCCTCTACCCCCAAAGGGGGGAGAGGGCCGGAACGAGGGAGGAATCAGGGGTCCACATATTTACGAAATCAGATCCTCAGACTCAATCTTTTTGGGGAGAGGGGGCCTCCGTCCCTTTCTCTCCCTGACTTTTCCCGGGTTCGGAAAGCGCATATTTCGCCGGAGCCAGCAACCCGCCCCAATTGGTGCGTTGGGCCATCTCTGCCCGCACCGGCTCCGGAATAAAATCATGGCCTTCCCGGAGCTGCCAGCCTCCGCCCAGGGCCCTGTACACTCCCACCAGATTGCGGGAGATGTCACCCAGGGTGACCGCCAGGCTGTCCTGTTCGTTTAAGAGGGCTTGTTGCGCGGTGAGCACGGTGGTGAAATCGGTGGTGCCTTCCCGGTATTGGAGCACCGACAGGTCCAAAGAACGCCGGGCTGCAGCCGTGCTTTCCCCGAGCATCCGGGCCCGCACCTCGGAGCGCAGGAAACCCGTCAGTGAGTCCTCCACCTCCTGTTGCGCTTTGAGAACCGCATTCTGATAGCCGATGAGCAGCTCCTGGAAGCGGGCGTCCTGCACTCGCACCTGGTTGGTCAGCCGCCCATAGTTAAGGAGATTCCATTGGAACGAGGGGCCGGCCTGGACATTGCGGCTGTCCCACCGGAACATCTGCCCCAGCTTGAACATGGCCACGTCGCTGGACTGGAAACTAAAGGTGCCGATGAGACTGAAGGCCGGAAAAAGTTCGGCTTTGGCCACCCCGATGTTGGCGCATTGGGCCCAGGCCTGGGCTTCCGCGCTGCGGATATCCGGGCGCCGGCGCAGCAGGTCCGCGGGGATGCCTACGGCCACCTGGGGCGGGGGTGCGGGAATGCCCCCCTGGCCTGCCAGCAGATCGGTGAGCTGGTTCGGCGGCATCCCCAGTAAGACGCAGAGGGCATTTTTAGCCTGGCGCAGCTGGATTTCCAGGGACGGAATGGTCGCCTCAGTATTGAACAACTGGGTCTTGGCCTGCTCCACGTCCCGCTGGGTGGTGGTGCCGCCATGGAACTTCGCCTCTGCAATCTTCAAACTCTCCCTTTGGACGTCCACGTTTTGCCGGGCGATTTCCAGACGTTTTTCCAGGGTGCGGATGAGGATATAGGAAGCCG
>JAKAGH010000347.1 GCA_021817645.1 Deltaproteobacteria bacterium | reverse complement strand
AAGGAGGAAGGAGGACCCTAAATGGCCAAAGACAAGAGTACCAAGAAATCCATCAGCATCCGTTATACCTGCAAGCCCAACGGCGACCAGGTGGGCCTGTCCCATTACCTGATGGCGGACGCCAAAAAGAAGTAGGTAATGGCGAAGAGTACAAAAACCTTGAAATCTCCGGCGCCTGCCCCCGGCCCCTCCCTCCACCCCGTCCGCGGCGGTGGCCAGAGGGCCGGGGCCAAGGCGGCGGACGTGTATTCTCCCTCCGCCAGCCAGGTCAACGCCGGCTACGGCCCCCACTTCGACGTTTTGGAGATCGGCCACCCGGACTACGTGGCTCTGATCAACGCCGACACCGCTTTCTGGGTGCTCTCCCCCCGGGCCGAGGCCCTGGATTATCTTTTGGGCGGGGAGCTGCCTCAATCATATCTGGAAAAAGAGGCCAGGCTGGCCGCGGACCTGGAAACCGTGCGCTTCAAGCTGCTGCCCTCCGCGGTCTATTTCAACCCCACGGAGCGCTGCAACCTGGACTGCGGCTACTGTTACCTGCCCCGGGAGGCCCGGAAGCGGGGCTCCGACATGGACCCCGCCCTGCTCATGGAGGGCCTGGCCAAGCTGAAAGAATTTTTTGTGAACACCCTGCCGGAGGGGGCCCGGCCCCAGCTGGTCTTCCACGGCAGTGAACCCCTGCTGGCCAAAGACGCAGTCTTCCGGGGAATCGAGAAGTACGGCGACTACTTCCGCTTCGGGGTGCAGACCAACACGGTCTTGTTGGATCAAGAGGCCATCGACTTCCTCAAGGACCACGGCTGTGGCATCGGCATCTCCATCGACGGCCCCACCGCCGAGATTGCGGACCGCACCCGGCGCACCTGGGGCGGCAGCGGCGTCTTTGCCCAGACCGTCAAAGTCCTGGAGCAGCTCATCGGCTACCCCGGCTTGAACATCATCACCACCGTCACCAAGGAAAACGTGCAGTCGCTCCCGGACCTGGTGGACTTTTTCCACGCCAAAGGGGTGACCAACGCCCTGCTCAACCCGGTGCGGGGCACGCAGCTCGGCGGCCGCAACCTGATGGCGGACCAGGGGGAGTTGGCCCACTTCTTCTTTAAAGCCCTGGACCGGACCTATGAGTTGTTTGAGAAAACCGGCAAAAAGTTGGTCATCGGCAACTTTGCCAACCTGCTCCTGGGGCTGGTGGCCCCGGGCGCGCGCAGGCTGATGTGCGACATCTCGCCCTGCGGCGGCGGCCGCTGCTTCTTTGCGGTGGGCGCCGGCGGCGAAGTGGCCCCATGCAGCGAGTTCCTGGGCCTGCCGGAATTCCACGGAGGCAACCTCTTCGAGAGTTCGGTGAAGGACCTGATGGCCACCATGGCCTTTGTCCAGGTGACTTCCCGGGCGGTGGAGCAACTGGAGCCCTGCAAACGCTGCGCAGTGCGGCACTTCTGCGGCGCGCCCTGCCCCGCGGAGGTTTACGCCATCAACGGCAAATTGAGCGCGCCCGCGCCCATGTGCGATTTCTACGCGGCCCAGGCCCGCTATGCCTTCAGGGTCATTGCCGACGGCCGCCTGGACGCCCTCCTCTGGGACGGCTGGAAGGACGGCCTGGAAGAGATCGTGGTGATGTAAAAGATGTGTGGGGGCGGGGGCTAAGGGCCAGAGGCCCTTACATCCTCCCCCAATCCCGTACATTTGTATTTATTAAAGGGAGGCGAGCCCATGACTCGCCTCCCTTTTTAATGCAAGCGGGTTGGGAGGGGGCTTGGGGGGAATGCAAAAGCCTCAGGCCCCTGGCCCTCTCCCCAAACTTTGTGTTACAATCCGCCCGGGAGTCGATGTATTTTGAAAAAATTCCTGCGCCTCATCCTGGCCCTGCTGAAATGGGCGGTCATCACCCTGGTGACCGTGGAAGTGTTATGTTTCCTGGTCCTCACCCTGAGCAATCTATTTCTTTACGGCAGCATCTGGGAGGGCAGCCGGGTCAATTACGACCCCTACACCCTGTTCCAGGAAGGCCCCCGGCCCACGGTCAATAATCTTCCGGAGGCAGTAACCGGCAAAGACCACCGCCTTATCTGGATGTTCGGCGGCTCCACCATGCGTTGCAGCAACACCGATGACGACGCCAAGACTATCTCCAGTTACCTGGCGGGCTTGCTCAACCGGGAAGGAAAACCCCTATCCTTCACGGTCCGCAATTTTGGCGAAAATTCTTTCAATTCCCTGTTGGAAACCAAGTATCTGGAAAAATTGTTGATCGAGAGCCCGGAGCGCCCGAATCTGATCATCTTTATGGACGGGGCCAACGAGTGCGCTTATTTTTCCCAATACCGCACCCCTTATGCCCATTATGGCTACCAGCGGGTGCAGGCCCTGATCGAGAGCCACCGCCGCAGCGTTTTGGGCCTGCTCAAACCTTTGGCGGCCGCGGTCTATTCCTCTTTTACCAGGGAAATGTACGACAAGCTGCGGCAGACCGTGATCCCCATCCGGGCGGATTCCAAGGAATTGCAGCGGGACGCGGCCATGACGGCCCAAAGGTACGACTATGTGAACCAGCAGGCGCAGTTTTACGGGGCCAGGTTCCTGTTATTCTGGCAGCCGATCTTATGGGTGGAGAACTGTGAGGTGACCCCGCGGGTGAAGAAGGTTGAGGAAAGTTATGCCATCAACCAGGTGCGCTTTGGCGCGGTGCGCCATAATTTCCAGGTGATCTATCAGGCCCTGGCCGACCGGCTCCGGGATAAGCCTTATTTCGTGGACTGCCAAAATAGCCTCTGTTCCCGGACTGAGCCGGTGTACAAGCCCGACGGCGTGCACATGGAGGATGCCGGCAGGATGATGGTGGCCCGGCGGATGCTGGAGGTCTTGAAAGAGAGGGGGTTGGTGGAGCAAAAGCGTTAACCTGAGGCCCTTCGGTCATTTTGAGCGCCGCCAAGAAGAGATTCGCAACGAAGCTGCGCTCCGTTCAGAATGACAAAGTTTTAAGTTGGCGCTTAGGGATTGGTGGGGTGGGAAGGCCAGGAACTTGGGCGGGCGAGGACGCCCGCCCTACAAAAACCTAATCCAATTCGTAAGTCTGCCGCCAGTCTTGATCTTCCCGCCACTGGGGTTGGGACTTTTTGTCGAAGAGATAATCGCCCATTACCAGATAATCCATTTCCGTGCGCATAAAACACTGGTACGCGTCGATAGGCGTGCAGACAATGGGCTCGCCCCGCACGTTGAAACTGGTGTTGACGATCACCCCGTAGCCGGTCTGCTTTTTAAACTCCTCAATCAACTGCCAGTACCGGGGGTTGGTAGCTTGGTGCACGGATTGGATGCGGGCCGAATAATCCACGTGGGTGATGGCGGGGATATCGGAGCGGAGATGGTAGAGCCGCTCAAACAGGGGCAGGTCGTCATA